>NZ_JBHXTE010000016.1:0-186448 GCF_042677545.1 Streptomyces sp. NPDC127108
GCCCCGGAGCGATCGCTCCGGGGCCCTTCCGCCGTACCTCTGCTGGTCAGTCCTCGGGCAGGTCCACCGGCGCGAGATCCGCGAACAGGTCGCCGGGCCCGGGGTTCAACGGCATGGTGGCGCCGCCGAGATGACGCTGTACGCCCCAGACGGCGTTCAGGCCCGTCGTCACGGCGCCCTCGGCGAAGCCCGCCGTCCAGGAGACGTCGTCACCGGCGAGGAAGAGCCCGCGCTGACTCGGCGTCAGGTCCGCTTGCATGAAGTGGGTGAACAGACGCCGCTGGTAGCGGTAGTGGCCCGGCAGGTTCGCCTTGAAGGCGCCCTGGAAGTGCGGGTCGGTCTCCCAGGTCACGGTGCGCGGAGGAGCGATGACGCGGGAGCGGATGTCGACGCCGGGGTAGATGTCGGCGAGCACGTCGAGGACGCCGTCGAGGCGCTCCTCGGGGGTCAGCGGCGCCATCTTCAGGGAGTCGTCGTTCCAGGTGTACGACAGGCACATCACGCCGGGGCGGTCGGGTCCGTCGTCGAAGAGGTAGACGCCGCGCGGCATCCGGTCGGTGAGGGTCGTGCTCATCACGTCCCGGCCGGTGCGCGGGTCGCGCTCGCGCCAGAACGGGCGGTCCACGAGCACGAACAGCTTGGAGGAGCCCATGTAGTGGCTGCGCTCCACGGCCGTCCACACGGGCGTGGGCAGCAGCGCCTGGTCGCAGCGCACGTTGGTGACCAGGGTCCGCTTGTGCGGGGTGAAGACGGCCGCGGGGAAGGTCTGGGAGCCGCCGCCCCGCTCGTGGACGGTGATGCCGCGGGCGGTGCGCTCGATGCGGGCGACGCCGCCGCGGGGGCCGCCGCGGTGCAGGGACTCCAGGGACGTGCCCGCGGGCCAGTGGGCGGCGTCGTCGGGGGCGTGCGCCCACAGGCGCAGGGGCAGCTGCTGGGAGCCGCCGACCACGAGCCGGTGGTCGTCCTCGGCGCCGGTGTAGACGACCCGAAGGATCTCCAGGATGGAGTTGGGGAAGTCGGTGTCCCAGCCGCCGGCGCCGAAGCCGACCTGGCCGAAGATCTCGCGGTACTTGAAGGACTGGAAGGAGGGCGATCCCGCGATGAAGCCGTAGAAGGACTGGTCGTCGAGGGCGCGCACCAGCGGGTTCCAGATGGCCTTGATGGCCGCGGTGTCCCGGCGGCGGATCGCGTCGTCCATGGCGAACAGCTCGGCGTGCTCCTGGAGCGTCTTGTCCCAGGCCATGCCGACTTCCTGGTAGATGTCGGGGAGTTCGGTGGCCCGCCGGGCGTAGTGCCGGTCGCCGCCGAGGGCGACGACGGTGCTGCCGCTCGTGGCGGTCAGCGGGTTGGGGAAGGGCCGGGTCTCGAGGCCGACCAGGTCCAGGTAGTGCCGCAGGGCGAGCGCGGAGGCGGGGAAGCGCATGGCGCCGAGCTCGGCCACGGCGTCGGGGTGGCTCTCGAAGGCGGCGGAGCGCATCCGGCCGCCCATCTGGCCCGTCTCGTACACCACGGGCCGCAGCCCGAGGCGCAGGAGCTCGTAGGCGGCGACGAGGCCCGATATCCCGGCCCCGATCACCGCAACCGGTGTCCCGAACTCCGCTTCGGGTATTTCGCCGAGCCCGTGCGCGCTGGACAGCCATTCGTCGTAGGCGAAGGGAAAGTCCGGGCCCAGCATGGTAATGGAATCTGCCGCGCCGGGACGTGAACTGCCGTTGAGGGCAACCAACGGATACTCCTCTGACCGTGGTGGAGGCCGGCCCGGCGGTACGTTCAGACGGCCGCGGTGAGCCGGGCTGCGGCAGCAGGAGAAGGGTCTGCGACGTACGCGGCCGAGCCTTGCCCCACGGGGCCGTCGGGCTCGCGAATCGCCTCCGATACACGGCGCGTCTGACGGTGCCCTTGATTATGACGACGGCGCCCGGGGGTGGAGAAACCCCTCAACATCCCCTTACGCCTCCTACGTTCACGCACCCGGAGCCCCAGGGGGCTCACGGCCACCGCTACGACGGGGCCGAAAAAGACACGCGACACGCAATGAGTACTTTAGTAGCCAGGTCTCGATCCTGAAGACTGTACGAAAGTCAGGAGACACCTTGGAATGATCTATGGTGTCCGCACCACGCACCCCCACACAGTCCCCGTGTACCCAACTGTGCAACATTCGCAATGAAGGAGAGGCTTCATGCATCGAGGGTCGGACGGCCGAAGGTTCGCGGTGCATGATCACCGGCCGGGCGGAGCGCCCGGCGGAACCCGGCCGGAGCCCATGGCCCTGGAGGTACGGCACACGACGGACGGCGGATCGGGGGCGTGCGGCGGCGGGTCGGGGGACCGGGAGCGCGTCCTGCGGATCGAGCCGCACACGTGCGTGGCGGCGGTCTCCGACGACGACTCCGCGGACCGCTTTCTGGCGCGGCTGCTGTGCGACGACAGACCCGGCCGTGCCGTCTCGGTGCAGGGCCTGGACCCGCGCGCCGACCCCACGGCCGTGCGGCGGCTCGTCGGTGTCGTGTCCGTGGGCATGCCGCTGCCCGAAGTGATGGTCCACGAGGCGCTGGTGGCCGCGGGCAGACACAAGGGGCTTTCGCCGGAGACGGCCACGCAGCGCACGGCGGACTTAACTGATGTCCTCGGGCTGCGGGCCGTCGAGCGGGTTCCCGTCTCCGGTCTCTCCCCGGGGCAGCGCTCGCGCACCGCTCTGGGGTGCGCGCTGCTGCACGTACCGAAGCTGTTGTTGCTGTGTCATCTTCTGGACGACGTGGACAGCACGTCGGAGAAGATCATCTGTCGGGTGCTGAGCCGCTACACGGCATCCACCGGGACCGTGGTGTTCTCCACCCGCTCCTGGCAGATCGCACACGCCATGGCGGACCGCGCCTTCGCGGTCCATGACGGCGAGATGTGCCTCGCCTGCCGGTCGGCCGCTCACTGACCGACCAAGGCCGCGCGCCGCCGGTCACGCTCCGGGCGGTCGCGCCTCCCTCCGGTTCTCCACGCCTCCCCAGGTCATCGGAAACTCAACTCCGTTTCCCCAGCGGATCGTTGACCGTGGAGAACCCCATGCACAACGTTGTCATCGCGCGACGGACCGTGGCCGGACACCTCTTCGGCACACCGTTTCAGCCGTATCGGCGCGCCGCGTCAGGGGATGTCAGCACGCCGTGTCGGCGAGCAGGTCGTGCGGCAGATCCTTGCGCCGGGACACGTTCAACTTGCGGTAGACCCGCGTCAGATGCTGCTCGACCGTACTGACCGTGATGAACAGTTTCCGTGCTATCTCCCGGTTGCTGTGTCCGAAGGACGCCAGTGAGGCCACGCGCCGCTCCGCGTCGGTCAGTTCCTCCGAGGGGCAGCTCTCGCCGTCCCGCGTCGGCCGGTCCACCGCGCTCGCCTCGCCGTCGCCGTACGGAAGCAGCTGCTCGCACAGCGCCTCGGCCTGGGCGTCGCGTGCGATGCGCCAGGCCCGCCGCGCCATCATGCGCGCCTGGCCCAGCTCGCCCAGGGCGTGGTGGGAGCGGCTGAGCGCGCCGAGCACCCGGACCAGTTCGAGCCGGTCCTCGCACTCCTCCAGTTCCTCGATCGCCTCGTGCAGCGCATGGTGGTGGCGCCGGAGTCCGGCCACCTCGGCGAGCACCCGCAGGGTCAGCGCGCGGGTGCGCGACTGTCCGGGACCGCACTTGGACAGCTGCTCCTTGACGAGCCGGTCGGCCTCGGCCTCACCGCCGGTGCGCAGGTGCATCTCCGCGGCGGCGGACCGCCACGGGATGAGCGCGGGCTGGTCGATGCCCCAGCGCGTCATCAGCTCCCCGCAGGTGAGGAAGTCGTCGAGGGCGGGGCGGACCCGGCCGGTGGCCGCGTAGAGCTGGCCGCGGGCGTGGATCAGCTCCAGGCCGTACCGCGTCTCCGGCAGGCTGTCGGGGACGTGGTGGTCGAGGTAGGTCATGGCCTGGTCGTACTGCCCCATCGCGGTGTGCGCGGAGACCAGGGTGGCGAGGACCGAGCCGATGCCGACGCCCCACCCGAGCGGTGTCATCCACGCCAGCGCGTTGACGGCGTAGCGGACGGCGTCCCCGGCGTTGCCCTGCCGCAGCGCGATCTTCGCTCTGACCGCGGAGAGGGGTGCCTGCCAGCCGGGGCCGCCGAGCTTGGTGGCCTCGCGAAGCAGCGCGTCGCACCAGTGCGCGGCGCGGGTGAGCCGGTCGGAGTAGATCAGGACGTTGAGCGAGCAGGTCAGCGCCTCCAGGTTGGCGTCGTTCAGCGGGGTGCCCTGCAGCACGGCCTCGGCGAGGTCGGCGGCGTGCGGGTCGACGCCGCGGGTGAGCACCGTGTTGAGGGCGGCGCCCGCCCGGCTGCGGGGGTCGCTGCCGCGGCCGGTCACGGCGTCCACGTTGCTGTGCGGGGCGGGCCAGTTGTCGGTGCCGACGCGCTCGCGCAGCGCGGGGTAGGTGGTGCGGACGGCACCGGCGGCGAGGTACGCGGAGACGGCCGAGGTCCCCTCGAACGCGCCCTGGCACTTGCGGGCGATCTCGGCGGCCTCGTCGAACCGGCCCTGCCAGAGCAGGCCCGCGAGGAGCGCGGGCACGGCCTGCTCGGCGAGCCAGCCCTCGTCGAACGCGGCGCGCAGCGCGCGCAGATGCGGGCCGACGGTGGACGGACGCACCCGCCAGACGCAGCGCGTCAGCTCGGCCAGGATCTCGCTGCGCCGAGCCCCTCGCGGGCAGGCCTGGTCGGCGAGTTGCAGGCAGGCGATGGCGAGGGAGACGTCCTCGTCGCGCCGGGCGCGGGTGGCTGTCTCCCACAGCACGTCGAGGGACTCCTCGTCGGGGACCTCGCCGGCGGCGACGATGTGCCGGGCCACGACAGGCGGTTCGGCGCCGCCGCGGCGCAGCTGGTCGGCGGCGCGGCGGTGCAGGTCGATCCGGTCGTCGCGGGTCAGGTCGTCGAGCACGGCGGTTCTCGCCAGCGGATGCCGAAACGTTCCCGCCTCGGCCAGGCCGGCCGACTCCAGGGCGCGACGGCTGAGCGTGACGGTCTCGTGGTCGAGTTCGAGCAGTCCGGCGAGTGCCGTGTCGGACGCGGCGTCGTCCAGGATCGCCAGGCCCCGGGCGACGGCGAGCACGGAGTCCTCGCCCCGGTGCAGGCAGCTGAGCACGGACTGGCGGTAGGCGTCGCCGACGGTGAGGGCGTGCAGGGCGGGCAGGGAGGGGTCGGTGGGGGGACGGTGGGCGAGGATGTCGTGGGTCAGGGCCCGGATCAGCAGGGGGTTGCCGCCGCTGACGCGGTGGACTTCGGGGGCGAGGCGGCGCGCGGTCGCCTCGTCCAGGTGCTCGCGCAGCATCTCGGCCGTCGCCCGCTCACCGAGGGTGGACAGGCGCAGCTGGGTCAGCCGGGGGTGGCGCAGCAGTTCGGCGCTGAACATGGGGCGTTCGGCGCGCGGCCCGGTGCGCAGGCCGAGCACGATCACCAGGGGCTTGGCCCGCAGTTCCCGCATGGCGTGCTGCAGGCACTGCAGGGACGGGATGTCGGCGTACTGGACGTCGTCGACGAGGATCGCGAGCGGCCGCCCCTGGGCCGTGGCGTGCAGGGCGGCGGTCAGCGACCGCATGACATGGGCGCGGACGTGCTCCTCGCGTTCGTAGTCGGGGTCGCGCAGCATGGCGGTGAACCTCGCGTCGTCGAGCAGTTGCTCCACGCGCGCGGCCGCGCTGGTCTCTTCTTGCTGTTCCCCCTGTGCGGGCCGCGCCCGGCCGTCCCGCTCCGACGCGTCCTCGGGCCCTCCGGCCCGGCCCGCGTTCAGGAGCAGTTGGCCGAAAACAGCCATGGGGGTCCTGCGCTCGGCTCGTAAACCCGTCGCCCTGAGGACCGTCAGTCCTCGTGCCTCGGCCTGGTCGGCGACGCCGTTCAGCAACTCGCTCTTGCCGGTGGCGACCGGCCCTCTCACCACAACAACGCGGGAGGGCCCCTCCGCGCTGCTCGCCAGAACCTCCTCCAAGAGAGCCCATTCATCGACTCGCTCGACCAGGCTCATTGTGCGGTTTCCTCCCCGTAAGAAATTATCGCAAACTGCACTGGTGCCCTATTTGCATAACGCACTCTCAAGTAACCACTGGAACCGCTTCGCAGGATACCAGGGCATATTCCAGATATCTCTCCCGTGCTTCTGGCAGCACTCAGTCAACAACACAACTATGACTGAAACTTGACGACGAGGTAGCCCCGAAAGAAGTGAGCCCACCCCCCAAATCCACCACGACTCGCAACGTTCAGCCCTCCCCACTCCGGCCCTGGGTGTGGTATTGGGCCTCCCGGAGGCCGCCCGCACATACGGAACTTTGAATTCCAATTGAAGGAAAGGCGAAGAAGAACCAGCCAGGAGGCCGATGCACAGTGATCATCCAGCCAACCTGTCCGGAAACACCCCTGGCCACACGCACGACCTGGGAACCGGCCGCCAGCGGCCTCCTACCCGCTCCACGCCCGGCCAGTACCCCCGTCGCCCAAGTGGAGCGGTTCATACCGCCCGCGCGCCCCGCGTTCAACACCGCACGGTGCAACCGCCGTTGACCTCCCGGCGGGCCCGAGGGGCCCGCTCCCCCGGCTGCGGCCGTTAAGGATGCGTTAGGCGTTCGTGTCCGGGAAAGTCCCTCGCGGAGACTCGGTAACGGTCCTCTGAAGACAATCCAGAGGCAATTTGACGGCAAAATTCACCAAGGAAGTCCATGGTGTTCAGGCGCCTTCCGGAGTTGCACACCGGTTGTGCAACCGGAACCGCCTGTGCACAACCGGCCCCACACCTGTCGGCAGTGCCAGATGCGTCACATTGTTACGTCGCCGTTTCTGGCCACCGCACATTTTGTGACGGCCCGCGGAGCCCAACTCGCCGTCGGCGTACGCGAACTCGGGAGTGCGGCGGCGTCCTGTCCGCACGGCGCGGCGCACCGTCCCTAGGGGACGGATAGGGGTGGAGAGCCGCACAGGCCGCGGATAGCCTCCGGCAGGAGGTAATCACCGAGGGTCTCCGGCACCGTGGCGCGGGCACGACGGACGCCACCCCTGATCCTCCGGAACGCGGCTCGGCTCCCCGGACGACGGCCACCCCCGGCCGACGGCCGTCTCCCCCGCTCGGTCACCGGGGCTCCCGTGCACAGCAGACAGGTTCACCGCCCGCAACCGGCCCCGGTCGGTCAGGGCACGCCGATGTGACGCGCAGGCGCGCAGACCGTAGAGGACGACCATGGCGAGAATGCACACCGCGGGCTCCACCACCACCCGGAGCGTGCCGCGGCAGGCGGCCGCACCCCACCGAGGGAGCGTGCCCCGATGAGCGTGTCCGGCCCCGGCGCCGAGGAGACCGAAGGCCGCGGGCCCACCGTCCCGGACGAGGCCGACGTCCTGGACGAGTCGGCCCCGGACACGACCCGGACCACCGTCACCGTGATCATCCCGACCTTCAACGAGGCCGGGAACGTCGAGGAGCTGCTGAGCCGCCTCGCCGCCGGGCTGCCCGCGCATCTGGACTGCGAGGCGCTGTTCGTCGACGACAGCACCGACGACACCCCGGCCGCGATCGAACGCGCGGCCCTCACCTGCCCGTTCCCCGTGAACGTCATCCACCGCGAGGTGGCCACGGGCGGCCTCAGCGGCGCCGTGGTGGAGGGCATGAAGGCCGCCGCGTCCGAGTGGATCGTCGTCATGGACGCCGACCTCCAGCACCCGCCGTCCCTGATGCCCGAGCTGATCGAGACCGGGCGCCGGGCGGGCGCCGACCTGGTCGTGGCCAGCCGGTACGCGGGCGGCGGCAGCCACGCCGGGCTCTCGGGCCGCTACCGCGTCGCCGTGTCACGCACCTCCACGCTCGCGACCAAGGCGCTGTTCCGTTCGGCGCTGCGCGGCATCAGCGACCCGATGAGCGGCTTCTTCGCGATCCGCCGCAGCACGGTGCACGCCCACTCCGACATCCTCAAGCCGCTGGGCTACAAGATCCTCCTCGAACTGGCCATCCGCTGCCGGCCGCGCGTCGTCGCCGAGGTGCCGTTCTCCTTCCAGGAGCGGTTCGCGGGCGAGTCGAAGTCGACCGTGCGCGAGGGTCTGCGCTTCCTCGCGCACCTGGTGTCGCTGCGCACCGCGACGCCGGTGGCCCGGATGGTGGTCTTCGGCCTCATCGGTCTGACCGGCTTCCTGCCGAACCTGTGCGGCCTCGCCGCGCTCACCGCCATGGGCCTGCACTATCTGCCCGCCGAGGTGGTGGCCAACCAGTTCGGCGTGCTGTGGAACTTCCTGCTCATCGATCTGCTGCTGTTCCGCGACCGACGCGGCCACCGCCACTGGGCCGACCGCCTCGGCCGGTTCGCGCTGCTCGCCAACGCCGATCTGGTGCTGCGGATCCCGCTGATCGCACTGCTCGTCGACGGCGTGGGCATGTCCGTGCTGCCCGCCACCGCCCTGGCGCTGCTCACGACGTTCGTCATCCGCTTCATCGCCACCGAGCTGCTCGTCTATCTGCCCCGGCGCGACCGGGCCAAGGACGCGGGCACCGCGCCCGCGCGAGCCGAGTCGGCACGGGACGGCCTGGAGAAGGAAGGCACGCCATGACCCTCGGGACCCGGTACGGCCGTACGGCGGCCGAGGCACCGCGGACCACCACCGCAGCGCACTCCACCACCGCACCGCAGACCACGACCGCACCGCACTCCACCACCGCACAGCAGACCACCACCGCGCCGGGCGCCACCCCGTCCCCGGCCGCCGCGCCGCCCGCCCTGCTCGCGCGGATCGTGCCCGAGGACGTCGTCTGCTGCGAGTCCCTCGGCGACCCGGACGGCGTCGTCCTGCACCCCGACGAGCAGGCCCTGATCGCCCGGTCGGTGCCGTCGCGGCGCGCCGAGTTCAGCACCGGCCGTCACTGCGCGCACCGCGCCCTGGCCGCCCTCGGGCAGCCCGCCGTGTCGATCCTCCCCGACGCGAAGGGCTGTCCGGAGTGGCCCGAGGGTGTCGTCGGCAGCATCACGCACTGCGACGGCTACCGCGGCGCGGCCGTCGCCCGCGCCGCACGCGTCCGCTCGGTCGGCATCGACGCCACCCCGGGCGAGCCGCTGCCCGACGGCGTCCTCGAAGCGGTGGCGCTGCCCGACGAGCGACGGCGGGTGGGCGAACTCCTGGCGCGGCGGCCCGCGGTGCGCTGGGACCGCGCCCTGTTCAGCGCCAAGGAGAGCATCTACAAGACCTGGTATCCCCTGATGCGCGCGCCCCTGGGCTTCGAGGAGGCCGACGTCACCTTCCACCCGTCGCAGGATCCGGACACGGGCACCTTCACCGCGCGGATCCTTCCTGCCGTACGCGAACGGGGATTCCCGCAGCAGCTCACCGGCCGCTGGCTGGCGCGGGAGGGACTGGTCCTCACCGCGATCACGCTGCGCCCGGCGGGCTGAGCCGGGGCGCACGGGGGCGGCGCCGGGCCGGGACGTACCGGCGGCCGGGTCAGCGCAGGACGCGCTGCGACAGTTCCTCGATGAGCGTGTCCGTCGAGAACGGCGCGAGCAGGTCGGGCACGGTCAGGTCGTCCACGATCAGGCCCAGCATGCCGAGGTAGAGAAGGACGACGCCGGTGCGGTCGCCGGGCAGGCCCGCGCCCAGGTGGAACTCGATGTTGGCCTCGAGCTGCTCGGCCATGAACCGGGTGAGTCCGGCGTGCAGTTCGGGGCGGCGGGTGGCTTCCAGGCGCAGTTCGAGCAGCGCCAGATGGCTGGCCCGGTCGGCCCGTGTCCGCTCCAGGAGCTGCTTGAGGAGCGTCACGACCAGCGCCGAGTCCGGCTTCTCGGTCATGGTGTCGGCGAGCGCGGTCTCCTCCGGCGTGAGCCGTTCCAGGATGCGCCGCATGACCTGCGCGAGGAGTTCCGCGCGGTGCGGGAAGTAGTTGCTGGCGGTGCCCTTGGGCACCGCCGCCTCCGCGTCCATGGCCCGCAGTGTCAGCCCCCGGGACCCCTCGCGCGCGAGCACCTCGATCGCTGCGTCCAACAGCGCGGTGCGCCTGGCCGGGTTCTGTCGCATGACGGTCCTCTCCTGCTTCCTGTGCGGCGGCACCCCACCCTAACCACTGCGGGCGGAGTGCCATGCACGGAGTGAGGTGTGGTGCGCCGGGCCGGTCAGGCCCGCCTCCGCGTGCTCCACATCGCCAGGGTGGTGGGCACGGCGAGGAGCGCGCCGGTGAGGAGGACGCCGGTGAGGGTGACGTGGTCGGCGACGATGCCGCCGACCAGGGCGCCGAGCGCGATCGCCAGGTTGAACACGGAGGTGTTCAGGGCGGTGGCGGCCTCCGTCGAGTCCGGCGCCGACTTGAGGATCCAGGTCTGTACGCCGACGGGGACGCCGCCGAAGGCCAGTCCCCAGGCGATCAGGAGGACCGTCCCGCCGACCGGCGTGCCGCCGAGGAGGGGGAACACCGCGAGGACCGCGGTCAGGGCGACGCTGATGGTGACGATCGTCGCGCGGACGTCGCGCGCGGCGGCGGCGCCCGCCAGGAAGTTGCCCGCGATGCCGGCGACGCCGAAGCAGAGCAGCAGCGGACCGACCATCGACTCGTCGATCCCCGAGACGTCCCGGAGGACGGGGCTGACGAAGGTGAACGCGGCGAAGTGGCCGCTCACGAGCAGGAACGTGGCGATGACTCCGGCGCGCACCACGGGGTTCCCGAACTGTTGCGTCAGCGTGCGCAGTCGCACGGCGCGCTCGGCGGGCAGCGGGGGCAGCAGGACGAACAGGGCGGCGAGGACGAGCAGGCCGAGCCCGGCGACCGCGACGAACGCGACGCGCCAGTCACCGAGGCCGCCGATGAGCGTTCCCGCGGGCACGCCGAGGACATTGGCGGCGGTGGCGCCGCCGAAGACGAGGGAGACCGCCCGGGGTATGTGCCGCTCCGGCACCAGGCGTACCGCGAGACCGGCCGCGAGGGCCCAGAACCCGCCGATGCTGATGCCGACGAGGAAGCGCGAGACGAGCAGGAGCGCGAAGGTGGGGGCCAGCGCCGAGAGCACGTTGGCGGCCACCATCAGGACGATCAGGCCGAGCAGGGCGATCCGCCGGTCGAGGTTCCGGATGAGCACCGGGAGCAGGGGCGCGGTGGCGGAGGCGACCAGGCCGGGGACGGTCACCATCAGGCCCGCCGTGCCCTCGGAGACGTCGAGGGCGCCGCCGATGAAGGGCAGCAGGCCGACGGGCATGGATTCGACGGTGACGAGGGCGAAGGTCCCGACGGCCATCGCGGCGACGGCCAGCCATCTTCGCAGGGGGACCTGTTCGGCTTCGGGCGCGACGGGACTTGGTGTGTCGACGAGGGTCATGGAGGTGGCGCTTTCGGTCGGTGGGGGCACGTCGGCGGGGCGCGCGGGGTGCGGGCGAGGGCCACGCGTCGCAGGTCAGAAGACCGGGGCGGGCGCGCTCGCAGGACCACACTGCTGTGCGCCGGAAGGGGGAACAAGGTGCGATAGTGGCCTGAGCGTTTAGCCAGACTTAACGACCGAGGGGCGGCCGTGCTGGAGCGAGTGGACCTCGAGGCGTTCCTGACGCTGGCCGAGGAGTTGCACTTCGGCCGCACCGCCGACCGCCTGCACCTGACGACCGGGCGGGTCAGCCAGACCATCCGCAAGCTGGAACGCCACATCGGGACGCCCCTGTTCGAGCGCACCAGCCGCCATGTCCGCCTCACTCCGGCCGGACGCCAGCTGTACGACGACCTCCTGCCGCCCTACCGCGCCCTCGAGGCCGGACTGCGGAAGGCGGTCAACGCCGCGCGGGACGAAGCGAACGTCCTGCGGGTCGGCTATGTCGGCCCCGCCGTGGGGCAGCTCACGATCCGCGCCGCCGAGCTGTACGCGCAGCGCCATCCCGGCTGCCGGATCCAGCCCAGGGAGCTGCAGATCGCGGACGGTTTCCCGCGGCTGCGCGACGGCGACGTGGACGTGCTGATCGTGACCCTGCCGCACCAGGAGCCCGGCATGGTCAACGGCCCGGTCCTGTTCTCCGAGCCCCGCGTGCTCGCCGTGCCCGCGCAGCACCCCCTGGCCGGGCGGGACACGGTCTGCCTGGAGGACCTGGCCGCCGTCCGCCTCCTGCAGGCGACCCGCACCCTGCCCCCGTACTGGCGCGCCGAACGCACGCCCCTGCTGACGCCCTCCGGGACCCCCATCGAGTCCGGGCCCGCCTTCGACACCCTCCAGGAGGCGCTGTCCCTGATCGGCGCCGGGCAGGGGGCCTGGGTGGTCGGCGCCCAGGTCACCCGGTACTTCGCCCGCCCCGACGTCGTGTACGTGCCCTTCCGTGACGCGCCGCCCCTGGAGTGGGTGCCCACCTGGCTCGCCGCCACCCCGGCGGCCGCCGTCCACGCCTTCAACGAGGTCGCCCGGGACACGGCGGGGCTGCTCCAACTCACCACGGGCGACGCCGACTCCGGCGGCTGACGCCCCCTGAACGCGCGTGCCGGTCCGTGGGCGCGGAGCCCTCGGACCGGCACGTGGGAGACCACCGGCGCGCTAGACGGTCACGGCCACATCGGCGCCGTCGGCCGGGTCGCCGCAGTCCTCGCCGAGCACGCAGCCCACCGCGTCCGCCGCACCCGCGGCGGGCTCCGCGTGCTGCTTCCCCGCGAACTGCGTCCGGTACAGCTCCGCGTACCGCCCGTCGACCGCGAGCAGTTCGTCGTGCGTGCCGCGCTCCACGATCCGCCCGGCCTCCACCACCAGGATCTGGTCGGCCGCCCGCACGGTGGACAGCCGGTGCGCGATGATCACCGCCGTGCGGTCCGAGAGGGCTTCCGCGAGGGCCTCCTGCACGGCGGCCTCGGAGGTGTTGTCCAGGTGGGCGGTCGCCTCGTCGAGGATCACCACCCGCTGCCGGGCGAGCAGGAGCCGCGCGATGGTCATGCGCTGCCGCTCACCGCCGGAGAGCCGGTAGCCGCGCTCGCCGACCACCGTGTCGAGGCCGTCGGGCAGCGACCGCACCAGGGCGTCGAGGCGGGCCCTGCGCAGCACGTCCCACAGCTCGTCCTCGCTCGCGCCGGGGCGGGCGAGCAGCAGGTTGGCGCGCACCGACTCGTGGAAGAGGTGGCCGTCCTGGGTGACCATCCCGATGGTGTCGCGCAGCGAGTCGGCCGTCAGGTCTCGCACGTCCTCGCCGCCGACGCGTACGACTCCGGAGTCGGCGTCGTACAGGCGCGGAAGGAGTTGCGCGATGGTGGACTTGCCCGCGCCCGACGAGCCGACGAGTGCCACGGTCTGGCCGGGCTCGGCGCGGAACGACAGACCGTGCAGCACCTCGTCGCCGCCCCGGCCGTCGAGCGAGGCGACCTCCTCCAGGGAGGCGAGGGAGACCTTGTCGGCGGAGGGGTAACCGAAGCGGACGTCGTCGAACTCGACGGCGACGGGGCCCTCGGGCACGGTCCGGGCCTGCGGCTTCTCGTCGATGAGGGGCTTCAGGTCGAGGACTTCGAAGACCCGCTCGAAGCTCACCAGGGCGCTCATCACCTCGACGCGCGCCCCCGCGAGGGCCGTCAGCGGGGCGTACAGCCGGGTCAGGAGCAGCGCGAGGGAGACGACGGCGCCCGCTTCAAGCGTGCCGTCGAGCGCGAAGTACCCGCCGAGTCCGTAGACCAGGGCGAGCGCGAGCGCCGACACCAGGGTCAGGGCGGTGATGAACGCCGACTGCGCCATGGCGGTGCGGACGCCGATGTCGCGCACGCGGCGGGCCCGGGCCGCGAACTCCGCGGACTCGTCCGCCGGTCGGCCGAACAGCTTGATGAGGGTGGCGCCGGGTGCCGAGAACCGCTCCGTCATCCGCGTGCCCATGGCCGCGTTGTGGTGCGCAGCCTCCCGCTGGAGACGGGCCATGCGGGTGCCCATGCGGCGCGCGGGGACCACGAACACCGGCAGGAGCACGAGGGCGAGGAGCGTGATCTGCCAGGAGAGGGCGAGCATCACGGCGAGGGTGAGGACGAGGGTGACGAGGTTGGAGACGACGCCGGAGAGCGTGTTGCTGAACGCCCGCTGCGCGCCGATCACGTCGTTGTTGAGGCGGCTGACGAGCGCGCCGGTGCGGGTGCGGGTGAAGAAGGCGACCGGCATGCGCTGCACATGGTCGAAGACGGCGGTGCGCAGGTCGAGGATCAGGCCCTCGCCCAGGTTCGCCGACAGCCAGCGGCTGAGCAGCCCGAGGCCCGCTTCGGCGATCGCGATGACGGCGATGAGCACGGCGTAGCGGACGACGGTCGAGGACTCGGCCCCGGACACGATGGCGTCGACGACACGCCCGGCGAGTACGGGAGTCGCCACGGCGAGCAGCGCGGTCACGACACTCAGCAGCACGAACTGGGTGATGCGGCGGCGGTGCGGCGCGGCGAAGGCGGTGATGCGGCGCAGCGTGGCGCGCGCGAAGGGTCGGCGTTCCTGCTCGGCGTTCATGACGCTGTGCAGCTGGGTCCAGGCTGTGGTCTCCATGCTCATGTGAAGCACCGTAGAACCTGAACTTATCTTGAGGTCAAGCGCCGCACCACGTGTCCCGGACTCCCCTGTCGCGCCTCTTGACCCTCCTGTAACCGGCACGTACTTTCGCTTCAATTCTTGAGCGCATCACTCCGGTTACTCGTGTCCTGACGTGAGAAGGCGAACGCATGCGAGATGTACGAAGGCGCACTGTGCTGTCCGCGATCGGCGGCACCGCCGTCGCGGGAAGCGCCCTGAACTCCACAATCGCCGAGGCGGCACCGGCGGCGCCCGCCCCGGCCACCGCCGCCGAGGACCGCGGCACCCCTCACGAAGGAAAGGTGCGGCGCCTCCTCGACCGTATGACTGTCGAAGAGAAGCTGGGCCAGCTCCAGCAGCTCGCCTGGTCCTGGGACACCGGCCCGGGCGGCGGTGAGACGAAGGACGTGGAGGACGCGGCGCGCGCCGGACGGCTCGGCTCGGTGCTCTCCATCTTCGGTGCGAAGAGCAGCAACGCGCTCCAGCGCATCGCGGTCGAGGAGTCCCGGCTCGGCATCCCGCTGCTGTTCGGCCTCGATGTGATCCACGGCTTCTGGACGACGTTCCCGATCCCGCTCGCGCAGGCGGCGAGCTTCGACCCGGACGTGACGAGGAAGGACGCCGAGGTCTCCGCGAAGGAGGCCCGCTCCAACGGCGTGCACTGGACGTTCGCCCCGATGATGGACGTCACGCACGAGCCGCGCTGGGGTCGCATCGCCGAGGGCTGCGGCGAGGACCCGTATCTGACGGCCGAGTTCGCCGCCGCCAAGGTCGAGGGCTACCAGGGCCCGGGCAAGGGCGGGTTCGCCGCCAAGGACCGCGTCGCCGCCTGTGCCAAGCACTTCGTGGCGTACGGCGGGGCCGAGGGCGGGCGCGACTACAACACGGTCGACGTGTCGGAGTCCCGGCTGCGCAACCTCTATCTGCCGCCGTTCAAGGCCGCCCTGGACGCGGGCGCCGCCACGGTGATGGCGTCCTTCAACACCGTCGGCGGCGTCCCCGCGCACGGCAACTCCCACACCCTGACCGGCATCCTGAAGAAGGAGTGGGGCTTCGACGGGGTCGTCGTCAGCGACTGGACCGGCGTCCAGGAGCTGATCGCGCACGGCTTCGCCGAGGACGGCGCGGCCGCCGCCCGGCTCTCGCTGAACGCGGGCGTCGACATGGAGATGGTCAGCACCAACCTCCGTGAGCACGGCAAGAAGCTGCTGCGCGCCGGGAAGATCAGCGAGCGCCGCCTGGACGACGCGGTCGCCCGCGTCCTGCGGCTGAAGTTCGCCCTCGGCCTCTTCGACGACCCGTACGTCGACGAGGACGCCGCGATCGACGGGCCGACCGCCGCCGCCCGCAAGGCCGCCCGCGAGACCGCCGCGCGCTCGATGGTGCTCCTCAAGAACGAGGGCACTGGGGGAAGCGGCGGTGGCGGTGGCGGTGGCCGGAAGGTGCTGCCGCTCGCGTCCGGCGCCAGGTCCATCGCCGTCGTCGGCCCCTTCGGCGACTCCGACGACCTGCTCGGCACCTGGGTGGTCCCGGCCGCCGCGAAGAAGTACCCGTCGGTGAAGGTCCTCGACGCGGTACGCCGCGCGGCCCCGGACGCCAAGGTCACGTACGCGCGCGGTGTCGACCCCGAGGGCAAGGACACCGGCGGCGTCCCGGCCGCCGTGGCCGCCGCGAAGGCCGCCGACGTGACGGTCGTCGTCGTGGGCGAGCCGCCGTCGATGAGCGGCGAGGCGGCAGCGCGCAGCGACATCTCCCTGCCCGGCGCGCAGGAACGTCTCGTCGAGGCGATCGCGCGGACCGGCAAGCCGTTCGTGGTCGTCCTGGTCGGCGGCCGCCCGCTGACCATGGCCGGCTGGCTGGAGTCGGCACCCGCCGTCCTGGAGGCCTGGCACCCCGGTGTCGAGGCCGGGAACGCCATCGCCGACGTCCTTTTCGGCAAGGTCAACCCGGGCGGCAAACTGCCCGTGTCCTTCCCCCGCACGGTCGGCCAGATCCCCGTCCACTACAACCACGAGTCGACGGGCCGCCCCTACAGCGCCGACAACAAGTACACGTCCAAGTACCTGGACCTGCCGCCGGACCCGCAGTTCCCCTTCGGCCACGGCCTGAGCTACACGACGTTCGAGATCGGCGCGCCGAAGCTGAGCCGTGCCACCGTCCCCGCGGGCGCCCTGCGCGACGGCGACACCCTGGAGGTGTCGGTCACCGTCTCCAACACCGGCCGCCGCAAGGGCGACGAGGTCGTGCAGCTGTACGTCCACGACCTCGCGGCGAGCATCACCCAGCCCGTGCGCAAGCTGCGCGGCTTCCGGCGCGTCACGCTCGGCGCGGGCCGCTCCACCGTCGTCCGCTTCCGGCTCGGCGCGGCGGACCTGGGCTTCTGGACGAACGACACGCACGGCGAGTTCCTCGTCGAGGAGGGCAGGTTCGACCTGTACGTGGGCAACAGCTCCACGGCGAAGAGCAAGGTCACGCTGACGGTGACGTGAGCGGGACGCACTGAACGGGCCCGAACGGGGGTGGGCGGCACCCGGCCGTCCACCCCTGCTCACCCCTCTCAGCCGTCTCCCGGCACGCTCAGCCGAGTTCCAGCGTGGTGATCCCGAAGACCCGCTCGCGCGCGAACTCCCGCACCGGCCCCGTGTACATGCGCGCCGTGGCGAACGACGGCTTCATGCCGCGTGCCTCGGCGAGCGCCACGGCCTGCGTGTTCGTCTCCGGTACGTCCATGGCGACGGCCGCGCCGCCGGACTCGGCCGCGAGCGCGTCGAGCAGCGCCTCGGCGTCGGCGCGGGTGTCGGCGAACAGCGGGCCGACGCGCGGCGCGTCCCGGCCGGGGCGCAGCACCCCGTACCCGGTGACGCGGCCGTCGACGACGCTCGCCAGCGTGCGGTGGCCCGGCGCCGTCAGCCAGACGTCGAGGAACCGGGGCCGGTCGGCGGGGTGGCAGGCGCTGTCGTACGCGGCGACGGCGTCGCGGCCCACGTCCGCCACGGGCTTGATGTGCGCGGGCAGCGGGCCGGGCGCGCCCACGGGGCCGACGTAGCGCAGGCTGCCGTGCTCCCGCTGGAAGCCGGAGCGGCGGTAGTTGTCCTGCTGCGCCGGGACGCCGTCGAGGCCGACGACCCGGTCCCCGGCGTGGGCGAGGGCGGTCCGCCAGGTGGTGATGCCGTGGCCGCGGCCGCGCATGTCGGGGCGGACCAGGTAGAAGCCGAGGAAGGCGTACGCCGGGCCGTAGTTGACCACCGAGATCGCCGACACCGGCTCGCCGTCGACGCGGCCCACGAAGAAGCCGTCCGGGTCCTGCGCGAAGAACGCCGCCGCGTCCCCGACGCCCGGGTTCCAGCCCTCCCGGGCCGCCCACTCGGTGACCGTGCGCCAGTCGTCGGGCGTCGCCGTCGAGACGACGAGCCGTCCGGGGGTCGCGTTCTCCATCGCCGCACCTTCCTTGAACGGGGGTTCCGCCTGACTGCGCGGGTGGTCCGCCCGCCCTGACGGGGGCACCCGCTCGACCGGGTGGTCCACCTGCCTGACGAGCGGTTCCGCGCAGCGGCCCCATCCTGCCCCGCCGGGCTCGGTCCCATCCGGTCCACCGAGCCGATCAAGCCGTCCGTGTCACGGGGCCGGTCGGCCCCGGCAGTCCCATCGCGTCGGCCAGGGCCTCCATCTCGGCCCTGAGGAGCGTGCCGGGGCGGTGCCCCATCCCCCCGAACAGGCCCTGCACTTCGAGGCTGACGATCCCGTGCAGCCGGGCCCACGCCGTCACCGTGCCGGCGAGGGCCGTCGCCGGATCGACGTCAGGGGCCCAGGCCTTGACCCACTCCTCGACGGCCGGGGTCCCGTTCAGCCAGAACCTCATCTCCGCGCGCAGTTCGAGGGCGGCGCCCGCGCAGTCCCCCTGCCCGAGCACGCCGAGCAGCGGGCCGAGCACCGCGCGGGCCCGGTCGGTGGTCTCCGGAGGCGCCTGGTAGCCGGGGGACGGCGTACCGGCCAGGAGCTGGTAGACGTGCGGCGCCCCGATCGCCCACGCGCGCAGCGCCGTGCCGAGGGCGAGGAGCCGCTCCCGGGGCGGGGCGTCGGCCGCACGCTCGGCGGCCTCGCGCATGGCGGAGGCCGCCGCGTCGTAGCCGTCGCAGATCAGCTCGGTGAGGAGGTCGTCGCGGTTGCGGAAGTACTTGTAGAGGGCGGGGCCGGTGAGGCCGAGCCCCTTGGCGACGGCGTTGAGGCTGAGCGCGGGCGCGCCGCCCGCGCGGATCTGCTCCAGGGCGGCCGCCTTGATCTCGCCGCGCACCTGGTCGCGGTAGCGCTGGCGCGGCGTCGAGGGGGCGGTGGGGGGTGAGGTGCTGCTGTCGGCTGCCACGGCGGTGGCTCCTTTCCCTGTCTCTCGACCATCACTTCAGTTAGAGACTCTAACTCTAGAGAGAGGGGTTGACAGCCCCTCGAAGGAAGGCCATTCTCTAGTTAGAGCTTCTAACCACAGCAAGAAGCGCTATCACCTGAGAGAGGCAAAGCCATGCGCGAGACGCACACGATCGAGAACCAGCCGACGACGACCGCGGAGGCGGCGGCTCCGGAGGCCCCGGAGGCCATGACTACGGCGCCCACTGCCGGGACCGTCGCCACCGAGATCGTCCTGCCCGGCGTCGTCGAGCCCGACGG
The DNA here is from genome assembly GCF_042677545.1 of Streptomyces sp. NPDC127108. Lineage (NCBI taxonomy): Bacteria > Bacillati > Actinomycetota > Actinomycetes > Kitasatosporales > Streptomycetaceae > Streptomyces > Streptomyces sp. NPDC127108. The sequence goes on from NZ_JBHXTE010000016.1 coordinate 19,167, forward strand.
CCTGGAGGTCCGGCACGTCGCCGCCCCCACCCCCGGCCCGGGCGAGGTGCTGCTCGCGATGGAGGCCACCGGCGTCTCGTTCGCGGAGCAGCAGATGCGGCGCGGGAAGTACTACGACCAGCCGCCGTTCCCGTTCGTGCCGGGGTACGACCTGGTCGGGCGGGTGGCGGCGACCGGCAAGGGGGTCGACCCCGCGCTGGCCGGGCGGCGGTTCGCGGCGCTGACCAAGACCGGCGGCTGGGCGAGCCACGTCGTCGTGGCGGCCGCGGACCTCGTCGAGGTGCCGGACTCCGTGTCGTCGGCGGATGCCGAGACGCTGGTCGTGAACGGCATCACGGCCTGGCAGATGCTGCACCGCACGGCCAAGGTCGAGGCGGGCGACACCGTCGTCGTGCTCGGCGCGAACGGCGGCGTCGGCTCCGCCCTCGTCCAGCTGGCGCAGATCGCCGGCGTGCGGGTGATCGGCACGGCATCGCGGCGCCACCACGACCAGCTCCGCGCGCTCGGCGTCACCCCCGTCGACTACCGGGACCCGGACCTGTACGGGCGGCTGCGCGGGCTCGCGCCGCAGGGCGTGGCGGCGGTCTTCGACCACGTCGGCGGCGAGGGCGTCGTGGACTCCTTCCGGCTGCTCGCCCCGGGCGGCACGCTCGTGTCGTACGGCACCGCGTCCACCCGCGACGCCGCCGGGTCCTCCAAGGCCCCCGTCCTGAAGCTCTTCGCCCGCCTCGCCCTGTGGAACGCGCTGCCCAACTCGCGCCACGCGCACTTCTTCAACATCTGGGCCGGGCGGCGCCGCGTCGACGCCTTCCGCGCCCGGCTCGGCGCCGACCTCGGGCAGGTCTTCGCGCTCCTCGCGGAAGGCAGGCTCAAGCCGCAGGTCGCCGCGCGGATCCCGCTGTCGCGGGCGGCCGACGCGATGCGGCTCGCGGAGTCCGGCACGGTCGCGGGCAAGGTCGTCCTCGTACCGGACGAGGTGCGGGACGAGGTGCGGGACGAGGCGCGGGACGACGTACGGAACGAGGCGCGGGACGATCAGTCCGGGCGATGAGACGGTCAGTCCGGGCGATGAGAGGCCGCGGACGAGGCCGGAGGCCGAGCCCCGGCGGCGTCCGGCAGGCCCCCGCCGCCGGGCGGACCGTGCCTCCGGCGGCGGTCGGCGCGGGCGGTGACCGCGAGGGCCGCCACGGTCAGCGCGGACAGCAGGCCCCAGACCACGGTGAAGCTGCCCGTCAGGTCCCGGAGCAGGCCGAGCGCGGGCGGCATGAGGACGATGGCGACCTGGTTTCCGGACATGGCGAGGCCGAGGGTGAACCCGGTCCGGCCCGCGGGGGCCGACTCGGTCACGTAGGCGACCCACGGCCCGTACCAGCCGTAGCCGAAGAAGCCGAGCCAGACGAGGACACCGCAGGCCAGGGCGGGCGAGCGGCCCAGCGGAGTCATCAGGACCAGCATCCCCGCGACGACGCCGACCATGCAGAGGGCGATGGTGCCGTGCCGACCGGAGCGACTCCGGTCGCTGCGCACGGCGAGGGCGATCCGGCCGACCACGCCCGCACCCTGGGCGGCCACCAGGACCAGGGCCGCCGTCCCGGCTCCGACCGAGGCCGCCTCGTGCAGGTGCAGGACGGTCAGGACACCCACCGCGTACTGCACCGAGATCAAGGTCGTCCCGGACAGCACGATCTTCGCCATGGAGGGTGTGCGGAGCAGCCGCAGCCGGTCGGCGAGTCGCGCGGAGAGCGGGGCGGACGGCTCCTTGAGCGGGGGCGCGGGCAGCGGGGGCGCGGGCAAAGGGGGCGAGGCCGAGGAGCCGGACAGGGTGGACGGGACGGACGGCGGGCGCCGGTAGCCGCCCATGAAGACACCGGCCCCGAGCAGCGCCACGAACCCCCCGGCCACCAGCGTCGCGCGCCAGCCGTGGGCCTCCGCGAGGAGCGGCAGCACGGCCGAGGCGAGCGCGGCGCCCAACGGCAGGCCCGCCTGGCGCACCCCCATCGCGAATCCGCGCCGGGATGTGTCGAACCAGGACGCCACCGACTTGCTGCCGCCGGGCTGGACGGTGCTGTAGCCCGCCCCGACGACCAACAGGACGCAGAGCAGGGGGACATAGCCGGGCGCGGCGCTCCCCGCGCCCAGGGCCACGGCCACCACGCAGGCGCCGATGCCGACGACCCAGCGTTCGTTGTAGCGGTCGAGGAGCTCACCGGCCACCAACAGGCCTACCAGTGGGACCAGTTGGGACGCCGAGACCAGCATTCCGAGCTGGGCGGTGCTGAGGTCCAGGTCGCGTTGCAGGTGGATGCCCAGGGCGCCGATGCCCTGCACGAAGAAGCCGGCGGCGGCTTGCGTGAAGGTGGCGATGCCGAGGACGGCCCACCGGTAGCGCCACGGATCCCGGTCCCCCGCGGCTGGGCCTGTGCCCCTCGTACGTCTGTCCCTCGCACGTCGTCGCATGCCGATCAGGCTGCTGTAATGGTCTTGTGCATCTCAACCCTTACGGCGCGGACGTCGTGAACCTGGCCGCGGATCTGGCCAACCGGCGCCCGACGACCGCCGCGGAGCTCGCGGACCGCTGCCACGCGGCCGGTCTCGCCCTGGAGCGGCCGGTCGTGCCGCAGGACCTGGACCGCGCCCTGGAGGCGCTGACGGCGTGGGAGGAGGTCGTCGACGCCGCCGACGAGGAGGCTCGCGCCGAGCTGCTCAACCGCATGCTCGCGGCGGCCACCACCCACCCCCGCCTGACCGACCACGCCGGCACGGGCTGGCATCTGCACTACCGGGACGACGAACAGCCGCTCGGTCCGCTGCTGTTCGCGCTGATCTCCGTGGGCACGGCGCTGCACCTGACAGGTCGGGGCATGCACCGGCTGCGGCGGTGCACCGTCACGGAGTGCACCACGATCTTCGCCGACACCTCCCGCACCGGACGGCAGCGCTACTGCTCGCAGCGGTGCGCCAACCGGGACGCGGTACGCCGCCACCGGGCGCGCGCCCTCTCCTGAACCGCGCGGGCGCGCACCGCACCGTGCACGGGCGGCGCCCACGCCCACCTGCCTCGCACCGGCCCCGGCCGCCCCCTCCCGCCCCCTCAACTCCCGTCAATACAGGACGCTTTCAGACATTCGTCCGAAAGTTTCGTCCGGGGTACTCCGTCGCGCCGATCTTCTGGTGAGGATCGACGGAGCCGTCCGGGGCAGGTGCCGGACGGAGAACCCTGATCAGGGAGGAACTTTGGCATCACTTCCCCCGGCTCCCGGGAAGCGCCGCCCCGGCACCCCCACGCCCCCCGAACAGCTGCTCTTCGGCGGGCGGTTACGCGGTTCATGGGGCTGGACCGCACACGAACTGGCGCGCCTCAACGCGTCGTTCCTGTCGATCCTGCGGCAGATCCCCCGCCTCTTCCGGCACACCGTGACGCTGGGCTGGCGCGCCGACCCGGTGGCCCTCGTGGTGGTCGCGGTGGCCCAGCTCGGCCAGGCCGCGGCGACCGCGTTCGGGCTGCTCGCCACCAACCGCGTCCTGGTGTCGCTGTTCGCCGCTGGCCCGACGGCCGACCGAGTGCGCGACGCGCTGCCGTCGCTGGTGTGGGTGGCCGCCGCCAGCGCGTTCGCGGCGACGCTGCGGGCCGTGTCGTTCGCGGCGGCGGGCCGCCTCGGGCCGAAGGTGGAGCGGGTGGCGGGGCTCTCCATGATGAAGGAGGTCATCCGGGTGGAGATGGAGCACATCGAGCGCTCCGACTTCCACGCGGTCCTCGACTCCGGACAGCACGGCCAGACCGCGGCCCGCCGTCTCATCGAGCACACCCTCGGCATCGTCGAGGCCCTGATGGCGCTGCTCGCCGTCAGCGGGGTCCTCGCCGTGCTGCACCCGGTGCTGCTTCCGCTGCTGCTCGCGGTGGTGGTGCCCAAGGCGTGGGGCACGGTGCGGGCCGCGCGGCGCACGTACGAGTCGGTGCAGATCTGGCTGGAACACGTGCGTCAGCAAGGGGCGTTGCGGCGGCTGCTCATCTCGCAGAAGGCGGCGCCGGAGCTGCGGGTGCACGGCGCGGGCCCGTTCCTGCTCGACCAGTTCGACCAGATGGCGGCACAGGCCGCGGACGAGCAGACGCGCCTCGCGCATCTGGAGGCCCGTACCGAGCTGGCCACGTCCGCCCTGTCGGGCCTGACCGCGGGCGCCACGTACGCCCTGCTCGCCTGGCTCCTGACGAACGGTCATCTGCCGCTGGCGTCGGGCGCGACCGCCGCGCTCGCGCTGACCAGCGGCACGGCGGGGCTGCGCCGCATGGTGTCGCACATCCACCACCTCTACGAACAGAGCCTGTTCATGAACGACTTGATCCGCGCCCGTGAGGAGGCCAAGAAGCGCGCCATCCCCGCGACCGGCGTCCCGGTGCCGCGGCCGCCCGCCGTGATCGAGTTCGACCGGGTGAGCTTCCGCTACCCCGAGCGCGACACCCCGGCGCTCGACAACGTGTCCCTGACCATCCGCAAGGGCCAGGTGATCGCCCTCGTCGGCGCGAACGGATCGGGCAAGACGACCCTGAGCAAACTCCTCGCGGGCCTCTATCTGCCCACGTCGGGCACCATCACCTGGGACGGCACCGACCTGTGCGCGCTGCGCCGCGAGGACGTCTTCGGCCATGTCGCGCTGGTCCTGCAGGACTTCCAGCGGTGGCCGTTCACCGCCCGCGCCAATGTCGCCATCAGCCGCCCCGCCGACATCCACGACGCGTCGCGGCTCGACGCGGCGGCCGCGTACGCGGGTGTGGACGGCGTGCTCGACGACCTGCCGCACGGCTGGGACACCCTGTGCGAGAAGGGCTACGAGGGCGGCGTCGACCTGTCCGGCGGCCAGTGGCAGCGCATCGCCCTGGCCCGCGCCTACTTCCGCGACGCCGACATCCTCATCTGCGACGAGCCGACCAGCAGCATGGACCCCGCCGCCGAGATCGACGCCTTCCGCAAGATCCGCGCGCTCGCGTCGGCCGACCAGACGATCGTCCTGGTCACGCACCGTCTGCACAGCGTCAAGGAGGCCGACGTCATCTTCGTCCTCGACGAGGGCAGACTCGTCGAGCAGGGCGACTTCGCCACGCTGATGTCGGAGGAGACACAATCCCCCGACGGACCACATCTGTTCCGGCGCCTGTTCGAGCTCCAGTCGCTCCAGTACCGCACCGACACCCTCGACGCCGTGCCCACGCAGCGCCGCAGGACCCGTGACGCTACGCCGGACCAGTCCCCGGCGGGCGGCGCAACCGGTTGAGGCGCAGCGCCAGTTGGAGCTCCAGGGCCCGGTCGGGACTGTTCCAGTCCGGGCCCAGGAGGCGTGCGGTGCGGTCGAGGCGCTGCACGACGGTGTTGACGTGGACGTGCAGCGCGTCCTTCGCGCGGGACAGGCTCGCGCCCGCCTCGAAGTAGGCGTCGAGGGTGCGGACGAGTTCGGTGCCGCGCCGGGTGTCGTAGTCGATGACGGGCCCTAGGACGCGCTGGACGTAGCCGTCGATGCCGTCGACGTCGGTGTGGTCGCCGAGGAGTACGCCGACGAAGCCCAGGTCGGACAGGCTCGCGCCCTGGCCGGTGCGGCCGAGGACGGTCAGGGCGCGCAGACAGCGCAGCGCCTCGGCGTGGACGGCGGGCAGCCGGGCGGGGCCTTCTGCGGGTCCGGCGGCGCCGCACGTCACGGGCGCCCCGACGGCCCGGCCGAGGTCGGCGGACAGACGCTCGGCGAGCGGTCCCGGCGTGGCGGTGGGCGCGAGCAGGACGACGTGGCCGCCCTGGGGTGCGGCGAGGCCGCGCAGGGTGCGGGCGCGCCGGGCGGTCTCGGTCACCAGGCGGGTGCGCAGATCGGGTTCGCAGGTCAGGACGAGGACGGAGGTCGGCTCCGCGAGGTCGACGCCGAGGCGGCGGGCGCGCAGGCAGAGGCGTCCGGCGCGGCGCGGGTCGGAGGCGTGGGCGGCGGTGAGCAGGTCGTCGAGGAGTTCGCCGCGCACCCGGTCCTCCGCCTCGGCCACGGAGCGGCGCAGGAGCAGCAGCAACGCCGTGTCCAGGCCCGCGCGTTCGAAGAGGCGCCGGTCGCTGTCGGTGAGGTCGGGGCGGCCGCTGAGCGCGATGCTGCCGAGCGGCTCGGGCCCGGCAAGCACGGCGGACACCCAGACGCCGTCGACGGCCACAGCGTGCCCGCTGGCGCGCGACGCGGCGACGCCCCGGGCGGGCGCGGTCGCCGACTCCCCGCCGACGCGGGCCAGTTCGGTGCCGTCGGCGTCCTGGACGACGAGGCCGCCGTCGAGGAGCGCGGCTATCTCGGCGGCGAGGTCGGACACGTCGCCGCCGCGAAGGACCAGGTCGGTGAGGCGGTCGTGGGTCTCGGCGGCGCGCCGCATGGCCTCGCTCTGGGCGCGGGCGGTGGCGGTCGCCGCGTTGAGTTCGACCAGGGCGGCGCGGGTCTCCTCCAGCAGGCGGGCGCTGTCGATGGCGACGGCCGCGTGGTCGGCGAGCGAGGAGAGCAGCGCGATCTGGTCGGGGGCGAAGTCGCGCGGGGTGCGGTCGGCCGCGTACAGGACGCCGATGACGCGGCTGCCGACGCGCAGGGGTACGCCGAGGATGCCGCGCAGGCCCTCCTCGCCGACGCCCGCGTCGATGACGGCGGTGTGCTTGAAGCGGGTGTCGGCGCGGTAGTCGGCGCTGGCGTAGGGCCGGGCGGTCTGCGCGACCAGACCGCCGAGGCCCTCCCCCATGCCGAGCCGCAGCTGCTGGAACTTCGCGGACGTGGAGCCGTCGGTGACCCGCATGAACGTGTCGCCCTCGGCGGGGGCGTTGAGGGTCAGGTACGCGACGTCGGTGCGCAGGAGCAGCCGGGCGCGGCGCACGATGGCGCGCAGGACCGCGTCCAGGTCGCTGAGGGCCGCGAGGTCGCCCGCGGTGTCGAAGAGCGCGGACAGCTCGGCCTCGCGGCGCCGGTGCTGGTCGAGGGTGCGGCGGATGCCGAGGGCGGTCTCGGTGGCCGCCTCGACGCGGGCCAGTTCCGCCGGGCCCGCCCCCGCGTCCCGGGCCGCGGCGGCGGCCGCGGCGAAGCTCTCGGCCGGGGCCTGCCGTCCGAGCAGGTCGAGCAGGTGCCACAGGGAGTCGGCCACGGTGTCGCCCGGGTCCTGGGGCACGGTGGTGCGGGGGCGGGCGGTTGCCATGGGTGGTGGCTGCCTTCCGAGGTGCGGTTCGTGTGCCCGGGCGCGGTTCGCGTGCCTGGGCGCGGTTCGCGTGCCTGGGCGCGGTGCGGGTGCCCGGGCGTGCGGTGCGGGTGCTCAGGACGGTTCGCCGGAGCGTACTGCCGTCTCCTCGGTGCGCGCAGCGGGTGCGGCGGGCCCTGCCGGCGCCGGGGGCGGGCCCGCCGTCGGGCTCTCGCCCGCCTCGGTGCGCAGGTCCCGGCCCCGGGTCTCGCGGGCGAGGGCCACGGTCACCGTCGTCACCACGGCGGCCAGGGACAGATAGAGGGCGACGGGCACGGAGGAGTCGTACTCCTTGAGGAGTTCCACGGCGATGATCGGGGCGAGCGCGCCCGCGACGATCGAGGCGAGCTGGGAGCCCATGGAGGCGCCGGAGTAGCGGACCTTGGTGTCGAACATCTCGGAGATGAACGCGGCCTGCGGCCCGTACATGGCGCCGTGGAACAGCAGCCCCACCGTGACCGCCGCGGTGATCACGGCGAACGACTCCGAGTCGACGAGGCCGAAGAACGCGAAGGCCCACAGCGCCATGCCCGCCGACCCGATGAGCGTCACCGGGCGCCGCCCGATCCGGTCGGAGAGGGCGCCCCAGGCCGGGATGGTGACGAAGTGCACGGCGGAGCCGATCAGGACGGCGTTGAGGGCGGTGCTCTTGGGCAGGTCGAGGTGTTTGGTGACGTACACGAGGACGAAGGAGGTGAGGACGTAGTACGAGATGTTCTCGCCGAAGCGGGTGCCGATCGCGGTGAGGACCTCCCGCCAGTTCCTGCGGAACACCTCCACCACGGGCGGCGCTTCCTTGGCCCCGTGCGCGGCGGCCGCCTCGGCCCTGGCCTGCGCCTCGAGGAAGACCGGCGACTCGGAGACGGACAGGCGGATCCACAGGCCGACCATCACCAGGACGCCGGAGAGCAGGAACGGCACGCGCCAGCCCCAGGCCTGGAAGGTGGACTCGGACTGCACGGCGGCGAGCAGCGCGAGCACACCGGTGGCCAGGAGGTTGCCGCCGGGCGCCCCGGACTGCGGCCAGGAGGCCCAGAAGCCGCGGTGCTTGTCGCCCCCGTGCTCGGAGACGATGAGCACGGCGCCGCCCCACTCCCCGCCGAGCGCGAAGCCCTGCACGAGGCGAAGGACGGTCAGGAGGACGGGCGCGCCGACGCCGATCGCGTCGTACGTGGGCAGCAGGCCCATCGCGAACGTGGCGCCGCCCATCAGGAGCAGGCTGAGCACGAGCAGCTTCTTGCGGCCGACCTTGTCGCCGAAGTGCCCGAAGACGACGCCGCCGAGCGGCCGGGCGAGGAAGCCGATGGCGTAGGTGATGAAGGCGATGAGGGTGCCGGTGAGCGGGTCGGCGGTGGGGAAGAAGATCTCGTTGAAGACGAGGGCGGCGGCGGAGCCGTAGAGGAAGAAGTCGTACCACTCGATGGTGGTGCCGACGAGGCTGGCACCGACGATCTTGCCGATGCTGCTGCGGGGACGGGCCATGGGGATCACCGGGTTTCACTCGCGGGTGGCACAGGCATGAGCGGGGTCGTGCGGGGAGGCGCGCCGGGGTCAGGTCGCCGCCCAGCCGCCGTCCATCGACAGGGACGTTCCGGTGACGAAGCCGCTGTGGGGGCCGCACAGCCACAGGACGGCCGCGGCGACCTCCTCGGGTTCGATGAGGCGCTTCACGGGTGAGCGGGCGAGCAGCACCTCGGCGACGACGGCCTCGTCGCTGATGCGGTGGGCGGCGGCCTGGTCGTGGATCTGCCCCTGCACGAGCGGGGTGCGTACGTAGCCGGGGCTGACGCAGTTGCTGGTCACGCCGTGCGGGGCGCCTTCGACGGCGGTGACCTTGCTGAGGCCCTCCAGGGCGTGCTTGGCGGCGACGTAGGCGCTCTTGTAGGCGCTGGCGCGGTGGCCGTGGACGCTGGAGATGTTGACGACACGGCCCCAGCCGCGCGCGTACATGTGCGGCAGGCTCTGCCGCAGGAGCAGGAACGGGGCGGTGACCATCACCTGTTGGATCAGCGCGAACCGGGCGGGCGGGAACTCGGCGATCGGCGCGACGTGCTGGAGTCCGGCACTGTTGACGAGGATGTCGACGTCCGCCGGCAGCGCGGCGACGGCGTCGGCGTCGGCGAGGTCGGTGGTGTGCGCGTGACCGCCTCCGGTGTCCGCGACGGCCTTGGCGGCGGCCGCGTCGATGTCGACGACGTGGAGCTCGGCGCCCGCCGCCGCGAGGGCCATGGCGCAGGCACGGCCGATGCCGCTGCCGCCGCCGGTGACGAGGGCGACGCGGCCGCTGAGGCCGACGGCGCCCGGGGCGGCCGGAGTCGGGGCGTCGGGCGTGGGGTGAGGTCCGCTGGTCATGGCCGGAAACATAGGGACGGCGCGGGACGAAGCCCATGTGGCCCGGCACCACACTCCGGCTCGACCTCATGGCGGCGCCCGCCATGGGCGCGGCACCCACCCTCGGCGGAGCGTGCCTCCCGGCGGGATCGCCGCCCTCGGCGGAGCGTGCTTCCCGGCGGGACGGTCTCCTCGGCCGCTTGCGTTCAACTCGGGTTGAACGGGAAGGGTGGCGTGCCACCGGCCGCCGCACCCGGGCGGCGTACACGGAGGTGGAACATGAGCGAATCCCTGCCCCTGACCCTGCCCCTGACCCTGTCCGAGACCGCGGTCGCGCTGCGGGACGGCACCGTGACCAGCGCCGGCCTCACCGAGGCGGCCATCGCGGCGGCCGAGCGGCACGACAGGCTGCTCGGCGTGTATCTGGCGAGGTTCGACGAGCGGGCGCGGGCGGCTGCCCGGCGCGCGGACGAGGAGTTGGCGCGCGGGTACGACCGCGGGCCGCTGCACGGGATCCCGTTCGGCGTGAAGGACACGATCGCGGTGGCCGACGGGCCGACCACCGCGCAGAGCCTCGTCCACGACCGGACCTGGTGGGCCGGGCGGGACGCCCCGGTGGTGGCCCGGCTGCGCGCGGCGGGCGCCGTGATCACCGGGAAGACGACCGCGATGGAGTTCGGCTGCGGACTCCCCGAGGAGGACGAGCCGTTCCCGTTCCCGCGCAACCCGTGGCGGCCCGACCTGTGGGCCGGGGGCTCCAGTTCGGGCTCCGCGAGCGGTGTCGCGGCGGGCCTCTTCGCGGCCGCGCTCGGCAGCGACACGGGCGGGAGCATCCGCATGCCCGCCGCGTTCTGCGGGGTCAGCGGGTTGCTGCCGACGTTCGGGCGGGTGCCGGCGACCGGGTGTGTGCCGCTCGGGTACAGCCTGGACCGGGTGGGGCCGCTGGCCCGTGGCGCGCGGGACTGCTCGGCGGTGCTGAGCGTGATCGCCGGGGGGCGGGGCGACGGCGGTGCGGGGTCCGGCGGTGGTACGGCGTCCGGCGGCAGCGGTACGACGGGCAGCGGCCGTGGCACGGCGGGCAGCGGCAGGGGCACGGCGGGCAGCGGCAGGGGCAGTCGTACGGCGGGCAGCGGCGGCCTCGTGGCCGCGGGCGGGCTCGAAGTCCCCTTCGCCGAGCCCCGGTTCGGCGGTGATCTGGCCGGGCTGCGGATCGGCGTCGTCCGCGAGCACCACTTCCCCGCCGACGGCGACCCCGCGCTGCCCGGGGTGTTCGACGCGGCCGTGTCGGTGCTCACCGGCCTCGGCGCGGACGCGGTGGAGGTGCGGCTGCCGTACTGGCGGGAGCTGATCACGACGGTGTTCGTGACGGCGGCGAGCGAGGGGCTCGCCCACCACCGCGCCGGGCTGTCCCGCCGCTGGGACGACTACGGTGTGGCCGCGCGCGGGCTCCTCGCGATGGGCGCGCTCGTGTCCGGCGCGGACTACGTCCAGGCGCAGCGCGTGCGCACGGTGGCGCAGGGGGCCGTGGACGCCCTGTTCGCGGACCTGGACGTGATCGTGTGCCCGACGGCGTCGATCGGGGCGCCCCCGTTCGACGCCCTGGCGGACGCGGCGGGCCACCAGGACCACGCGGGCGTGTTCGGCAAGGTCCACACGCCGTACTGGAATCCGCTGGCCAACCCCGTGCTCGCGGTGCCGATGGGGGTCAACGGTGCCGGGCTTCCGCTGTCGCTGCAGATCGCGGGTCCGGTGGCGGACGAGGCGACGGTCCTGCGCGTCGGGGACGCGTTCCAGGAGCGGACCGACTGGCACCGGCGCGTCCCCGATCCAGCGGCGTACCCGGCACCGGTGTCGGGCGGCCCGGTCGGCACCGCCGCGCGGGTGCGCGCATGACCGCCCGTCACGGCGAGACCGCCGACCGGCTGGACATCGGCGTCCGGGTGCGGAGCCTGCTGGCCGCCGCCGGACTGCCCGCGGGCGAGCGGGAGATCGCCGGGTTCGTGGCGGCGTACGCCGTGCAGCGCCCGGCCGTGGACGCGCTCTTCGACGTACCCGCGCCCGACGCGCGGCCCGTGCTGCGCCGGGAGGTCGTCGTGCCGCGGGACTAGGGGGCGTCGCCCAGGGGGACGGTCGCGCGGAAGTCGGGGCAGCGCTCCAGGTCGTGGCCGTGGTCGCAGGAGAGCAGATGGCCCAGGTAGGAGCGGGCGGCGTCGAGTCGGGCGATGTCGTCCTGGAGCGCGGCGATGCGGGTGTGCACGGTCTGCCGCCAGTCGGCGGCGGGGTCGTCGCGAGTGAGCAGAGTGCCGATCTCGTCGACGGACATGTGGCCGGTCTCCCGCCAGAGCTTGATCAGCGCCACGCGGTAGACCTGCTCGGTGTCGAAGTACCGCCGCCCGGAGCGCCGGTGCGGCGCCACCAGACCGCGCCGCTCCCAGTAGTGCAGCGTGGACAGCGGCAGGCCGAAGCGGTCCGCCACGTCCCGTATCGGGGTGAGGTCGTCCATGACCCCATGGTCCACCGGTGGTGCCGGTGAGGGGGCGGTGGCCCGCCCCCTCACCGACGGGGTCAGGCGGCGTTCACGGTGTTCTGCGGGGCGACCTTGCCGAGCTTGTCGACGGCCTGGTAGTAGGTCCAGGCCAGCGCGTCGCAGGAGACCTTCTTGGCACCGCTGTAGGTGGCACAGACTCGCTTCAGGTCCGCGTAGAAGGCGCTGTCGACGCGGGCCTTGTTGGCGTCGAAGCTGCCCATCTCCTTGTAGTTGCGGTAGCCGAAGTCGTGCCGGGCACAGGCCGTCTGGAACGGGAAGCCGAACGGGTTGTCCGGGGAGGAGGAGCAGTAGTCCGTGGACCAGTTGAACTTGTACGCGCTCCACGCGCCCTGGTTGTTGCGGGCCGAGACGAACGAGTTGTAGCTGCCCGCGCTGGTCTGCGTCCAGCTGCTGAGCACCTGCGCCTTGTCCGCCGGGACGGCGGACGCCGGGGCGGCCGCCAGGCCGGTCCCGAGGGTGAGGGCAGCGGCACTCACGGCCACAGCGGCGAGTCGACGACGCATGGGGATCCTCCTTGTGGGGGTCATGACACAACTCCGGGCCGGATTGCGCGGAGCCGTGGCTTTCATTGATCACCGCCGGCCTGTCGGCCGGTGGTCGTGCGCGCCGCGTGGGGGTGGCGCCCCGATGACGGGTTCTTGACGGCATCTGGCCTATACGCCATGGGACTTGGCCCCAAACCACCACGCTGACGCTGTCGGGGCACACGCGTACGCGCGTGCCTCAGGGCTGGGAGTGCTCCTGCCATACGACGGACACGACGCACTCCCCCTCCGGCGGGACGCCCACGTACTCGACGTGCCGCGCCACACCGGACGTTCTTGGTTCCCGGCACCGGCCCCGGGCGAGAGCACCCGAACCCGCCGCGAGCCGGGCCGGTTTGCGGGCCCGCAGCAGCGCCTCGCGGTCGGGCCCCTCGGACACCGCGAGGCCGAGCCCCACCGGCGCCGCCGCGAGCGCGAGCACGACGAGGTCGCCGTGCGCCGCGGTGGCGACGAACAGGGGCGGCCTGCCCCGCGCGCTCGCCGTCCGCCCGTGGTCGGCGCCGCAGTGCGGGCAGGGGCCCGCGTCCACGGCGATGCCCTGCGGCGCCGCCCCCAGACACGAGGCCAGGAGCAGCCGCAGTCCGGCGCGTTCGGCCACGTATCGCAGCCGCTCCGCCGGATCCCCGGGCAGCCGGGCGCGTTCGCCGGCGCTCAGGGTGTCCTCTCGGGCGGGTATGGCCGCCGGGTCCTGCGCGGACAGGAGCAGCGTGCGCAGGACGACCGTGCCGACGGGCCGGGCGACCTGGGGCAGCGCGGCGCCGAGGTCGAGGGCGGGCGCGGGCAGCGGGACCTTGGCCCGGCCCCAGCCCCCGTCGGGGTTGGTCGACGGCAACGACGGCGACAGCCGCGACCCGGCACCGTCCTCGGCCTCACTCATCGCGTCCCCCTCCGAACCGTGCCTGCCTGTGCCTGCCTGTGCCTGCCCGTACTGCCCGCGCTCGCCCGTTCCCGCCCATGCTTAAGGCCGTGCCGCGGCGATCCGCTCCACCATCGACACGAATTCACCCGTCTTGGCGTCGAATCGGGGTGAGGCCATGTAGCCCCGGGTGTCGGAGATGCTGTTGAGGCCACCGATGTAGCCCGAGCCCGTGTCGTAGTCGTAGTCGAGCAACCAGGGCGAACCGCTGGAGCCCGGCGTCATGTTCGGGCACTCGACCTGCCACATGTTCATCGGCGGCACCGTCGGCTCGATCAGGTCCTGGCAGAACTCCTGGTGCTCGCCGTCGTAGGGCGGGCCGGAGTAGCCCATGACCGACACCTGCTCGCCGGTGCGCGCGTCGGGCACGATCTGGTAGCCGCCCGCCGCGTCGAAGACGGTCTCGCCCTTGGCGTTGTCGTTGGTGATGACCAGGCCGTAGTCGTGCTCCCAGTCCGGCTTCGCGCCGCTGCTCCACAGCGCCGAGGTGGCGACGTTCCAGGCGGTGAACCGGCCGAACGGCTCGCTGCCGCCCTCGCGCGCCGGGATGAACACGACGTTCTTCGTCCAACTGCCGCCCGGCCCCTCGTGGAGGCAGTGCGCCGCGGTCAGGACGAGGATCTCCGAGTCGCTGTCGACCGCGGTGGCGGTGCAGTGGTCGGGCTTGCCGTCGGCGTGCTCGAACACGAGCTTGCCGACGGCGGTGGAGTGCGTTCCCGCCGCCGCGAGGCGCGGGTCGGCGCGGTCCACGGCGGGCGCCGGGGCCTTCTTCTCGCCGGTGGCGCGGCGGACCCGCTCCGGCGTCCAGTAGTCGAGCAGGGCCCGCTCCCGCTGCGCGGCCGTGCCGCCCTCGGCGCCGGGTACGTCGACGACGGCCGCCCTGCTGACCACGCCGGGGGTGTCGTCCGCCGCCTGCGCGGGCGTGGCCGCGGCGAGCCCGGCGGCGGAAACGGTCAGGGCGACGAGCAGGGTCCGGACCCGGCCGAGCCGGAAGCGCCCGGCTCTGTCCTGTCCGCCGGACACGGGTGAGTCCTCAGACACAGTTGAGCTCCTTTCGTGGCGCGCCCTGGGTGAAGCGCTCCGCGGAGAGGGCCGAGACGTCGACGAACGGCCGTCGTCCCAGGTAGAGATCGCGGACGACCTCGCCGACCGCGGGCCCCTGAAGGAAGCCGTGGCCGGAGAAGCCGGTCGCGTACAGGAAGCGGCCGGGGCCCGGGGCCTCGCCGATGAGCGCGTTGTGGTCGGGGGTGACCTCGTAGAGTCCGGCCCAGCCCGTGACGACCTCGGCCTCGGTGAGCCGGGGCGCGCGCAGGGCCATCGCCTCGGACAGGCGGGGCAGCCAGGCGTCCGAGCGGGACAGGTCGAACCCGGAGGGCTCGTCGGGGTCGGACATGCCGAGCAGCACGCCCCGGCCCTCGCCGTGGAAGTAGAAGCTGGTGGCGAAGTCGATGGTCATGGGTACGCGCTCGGGCCGGTCCTGCACCGGTCCCGTCACCAGGACCTGCCGCCGGTAGGGCCGCACGGGCAGGTCGACCCCGGCCATCGCGCCGAGCGTCGCCGACCAGGCCCCGGCCGCGCAGATCACGGTGCCGGCCGTGACCGTGCCGCGTCCGGTGACCACGGTGGTGGCCCCGGAGAGCCCCGCCGCCCGCTCCATGCCGATGACTTGACAGTTCGTCAGGAGTCGGGCGCCGTAGCGCCGGGCGCCGACCGCGTAGCCGAGGACCACCGACTCCGGCGCGCAGTAGCCGTCGTCGGGCGAGTACGCCGCGGCGAGCAGGCCGTCCGTGGAGATCAGCGGGGACAGCGCGCGGGCCTCGGCCGGGTCGAGCATCCGGCTCGGCACGCCCAACTCGTTCTGGACGGCCACGTTCCGCTCGAAGGCCGCCACGTCCTCGGGCCGGGAGAGCAGGAACAGATAGCCCTCCCGGTGCAGGTCGATCTCCTGGCCGGGACGGGTGCCGAAGTTCTGGAACAGCTCCAGGCTGCGGGCACCCAGCTGGATGTTGACGGCGTCCGAGAACTGTCCCCGGATGCCGCCCGCCGCCTTGCTCGTGGAACCCGAGCCCAGCGTGTCCCGCTCCAGGAGGACCACGTCACGGACCCCGGCCTCGGCCAGGTGGAAGGCGATGCTGGTGCCCATCACCCCGCCGCCGACGATCACCACGTCGGCGGCGGGCGGCAGCTCCGCCGCGGGTACTCGCGCCCCCATCAGCCCGCCAGCTCGGCGGCGCCGTCGGGCAGGAAGGCGGGCATGTGGCGCGGCAGCTGCCCCCAGACGCGGGGCGTGAAGAAGTGCCCGCCCGGCAGCAGGGACCGGGTGAACGGGCCCTCCGTCAGCTCCTCCCAGCCGTCGTGGGCGGGCGTCACCTCGTCCTCGCCGACCATGAGGTGGATGCCCGCGCGCAGCCGGGGCTCGCGCCGGAACTCGTAGGCGGCGTACGCCTCCATGTCCATGCGCAGCAGGTCCACGGCCATGGCGAGCAGGTCGGGGTCGTCGACGACCGACTGCGGCAGGCCGCCGCCCTCCTCCAGGGACGCGGCCAGCTCCTCGTCGGACGCGGTCGCCAGCTTGGCCGAGCGGACGCCCGTCCAGTGCTGTGGCGCGATGTGCCCGGACAGGATCAGGCTCTCGGGGCCCTGGGCGCCCCGCTCCTGGAGCAGTCGCGCGGTCTCGAACGCGAGCAGGGCGCCCATGCTGTGGCCGTAGAGGACGTACGGGGCGCGCACCTCGGTGGCGACGGCGTCGGCGCAGTCCGCGACGAAGCCGTCCCAGCCGCCGGTGATCTCGTCCGCGTACCGGTACTCGCGGCCCGGGTAGCACAGGGTGCGCAGCTCCACCTCCAGCGGAAGGAGCCTGGCCCAGGGCCGGAAGCCGACGGTGCCGCCACCGGCGAAGCCCATGCAGACGAGCCGGCGCGCCGCCCAGGGGCGTGGCTGCGGTCGGGCGATGCGGTTCATGCGTGGTCCTCCGCCGTGATCTCCTTCAGGACGGCGCGCAGCGCGCTGATCCCGAGGTCAAGCTCGGCCTCGGTCACCGACAGCGGCGGCCGCCAGCGCAGCTCGCGCTCGCCCGAGCCGAGGAAGATCACTCCGTGGGAGCCGTACGCGCGCTGCAGGACCCGGTCGCGCAGGGCGCCGTCGGTGAGCGTGATCGCGCACATCAGGCCGCGGCCGCGCGGGTCGGAGACCAGCTCGGGGAACTCGGCGGCGATCTCGCGGAGCTGGCCGACCAGGTGGGCGCCGGTGCGGGCCGCGTTCTCGAAGAGGTTCTCGTCGCGGACGACCTGGATGATCCGGGTGGCCCGGATCATGTCGACCAGGTTGCCGCCCCAGGTGGAGCTGAGCCTGCTCGACGTACGGAAGGCGTTGCCCTCCACCTCCAGGACCCGGCGCCCGCCGATGACACCGCACACCTGGGTCTTCTTGCCGAAGGCGATCACGTCGGGGCGCAGCCCGAGCGCCTCGCTGGCCCAGCGCTCGCCGGTGATCCCGAAGCCGCTCTGCACCTCGTCGGCGACGAACAGGGCGTCGTTCTCGTGGCACAGCTCCGCCATCGCCTTGAGGAACTGCGGCCGCAGGTGGCGGTCGCCGCCCTCGCCCTGGACGGGCTCGAAGACGAAGCACGCGATCTCGTCGGCGTACCGGTAGAAGGCCGCCGCGGCGGCGTCCAGGGCGGCCTGCTCCTCGGCGAACAGCTCCGGCTCGTCCCAGCGGCTCATGTCGTTGACGGCCGGGCTCGGGATGCGCGGCCAGTCGAAGACGGGGAAGTCGCGGATCTTCGACGGGTCGGTGTTCGTCAGGGACATCGTGTAGCCGCTGCGGCCGTGGAAGGCGCGCTCCAGGTGCATGGCCCGCGAGCCGCGCACGGCGACGCCGCGGGCGGCGTTGTGCTGCGTTTTCCAGTCGAAGGCGACCTTCAGGGCGTTCTCGACGGCGAGCGCGCCGCCGTCGATGAAGAAGAGGTACGGCATGTCGTCGGAGCCCAGCAGGCCGAGGAACTCCTCGACGAACCGGGCCTGTTCGCGGGTGCCGTAGTCGGGGTTGGCGGGCTTCATCCGGGCCGCGGCGAGGAACGCGTCGTCGAGTTCCGCGTCGCCGTGCAGGGCCGGATGGTTGTGTCCGAGCGGCGCCGATGCGTAGAACATCGACATGTCCAGGTAGCGGGAGCCGTCCCGCTCGTCCACCAGCCAGCAGCCCTGGCTGTTGCGGACGTCCAGAATGATGTCACCGAAGTCCCCGCTGACGTGGTCGCGCAGCAGGTCGATCCCGGCCTGGCTCATGGCTGTCCCCTTGTCCTGTGACGTGGCGTGTGACTGGTGTGGCGTGGCGTGTGCCTGGCGTGGTGCTGTCTCGTGCGGTGCCGCATGGCGCGGCGCTGTCTCGTGCGGTGGTGTCTCGTGCGGTGCGTGGCCGTTCACGGGTCGCGGGCCGGACGGGCCGTCAGGCCCGGGCCGTCTGCTGGCGCGTGCGCACGCTGCGCGGCCGGATGTCCGTCCAGACGCGGTCGATGTGCGCGACGCACTCCTCGCGGGTGCCGCTGGTGCCCTCGCGGTGCCAGCCGAGGGGCAGTTCGCGGTCGGCCTCCCAGAGGGAGTACTGCTCCTCGTCGTTGCGGACGACGTCGTAGCGGGGCGCTTCGGACATGGCTGTCTCCTTGAGCGTGGTGAGGCGGGAACGGATGCGCTGGGCGTGCGCGACCCGGTGGTGTGGGGGGTGGGGCGGAAGCGGTCAGAGCGCGGCGGGTTCGGCCGCGGGACGGGCCGGTTCCGTGAGCTCGGCGATGGTGCCGCGGTCGAGCTTGAGGATCTGGTCGGCGATGTTGAAGTAGCGGTCGTCGTGGGTGATGGCGATGACCGTCTTGCCGCGCTTGCGCAGCGCGGGCAGGACCTCGGTGTAGAAGAACTCCCGGAACTCGGGGTCCTGGTCGGCGGCCCACTCGTCGAACAGCAGCACCGGCCGGTCCGAGAGCAGCGCCGCCACCAGGGCGAGGCGTTTGCGCTGCCCGGTGGACAGGGAGATGGTGGAGAACTCCCCGTCGCGCACGGTCACCTTGCTGTCCATGCCGAGCTGGGCGAGCAGCCGGTTGGCCTCGTCGTCGCCCTCGGGGTGGTCCGGCAGGGTGCGGAAGAGGTGGACGTCGGCGAAGACCCCGGCGACGCTCCCCCGCAGCTCCTCGACCCGGTCCCCGGCCACGGGCGTGCCGTCGAGGACGATCTCGCCCGCGCTCGGCGGGTACAGGCCGCACAGCATCTTGGCCAGCGTGGTCTTGCCGCTGCCGTTGCCGCCGATCAGACAGGTGAGGGTGCCGGGGGCGAACTCGGCGTCGATCGGGCCGACTTGGAAGCCCTTGTCGTCCCCGGGAGTGTCGTAGTGGAAGACCGCGCCGCGCAGCCGCAGCTCGGCCCCTGCGTCCTGCTCGGCGTCGCCCCGGTCGGGCGTCCGCAGGCCGCTCTCGTCGCCCAGGTCGAGCGCGTCGAGGGAGCGCAGCGCCGTCCCGGCCCGGCCGAGCGCCGGGATCAGGTTGAGGACCGTGACCAGCGGGGTGTTGATGTAGATGACGGCGAGGGTGAAGCCGGTCAGGTCGTCGGCGGGGATGTCGAAGTGGGGCCCGGCGAACAGCATGATGCCGATGCAGGCGAGGAAGAGCAGCTGCCCCCAGGAGCCCGCGACGGTGTAGAGGCCCACGCCCCGGGTGGTGTCGCGCACCAGGAGCTTGCCGGTGGCGCCGACGCCGCCGTCGAGGACCTCGTCGCGACGGCCGCGGTCGAGCTTCAGCTCCTTGGCACCGCGCGTGACGCTCTCCAAGTGGCCGTGCATGGCGTCCTGGTGCTCACGGGCGCGGCGCAGATGGACACCGGCCCGGCGCACCGGGAGCTGGTAGAGCAGCAGGCCGACGGCGAGCACGCCGACCATGCCCAGCAGCATCTTCCAGGAGAGCACCCCGATGTAGACGAAGGCGCCGATGACGATGGAGCCGTTCATGGAGAGCAGCGGCACGCTGCTGACCGCGCTGGTGATGATCTGTACGTCGTCGGTGAGGGCGGACTGGAGCCGGGCGGGGCCGATGCGCTCGATGCGGCGCATGCCGCTGTCCAGGATCCGGCGGCACAGCTCCATCCGCAGCTCCTGGATGGAGCGCTGGGCGAGCCGGATCAGCAGGATGGAGGAGACGGCCCCGGCGAGCATCACGGTGAGCGCCGCCGCCACGAAGGCGGCGAGCAGCCCGGTGCCCGGGTCGTCGAGCCGTTCGAGGACCCGCTGGAGCACCGCGATCAGGGCCACGGTCGCGCCGCCGGAGAGCAGGCCCGCGACCACCGCCGCGATCACGGTCGTCCGGGACCGGGTGGCGAGGAGGGAGATGAAGTTCATCGACGTCCCGCTCTCCGCGCCGAGGCACCGCCGGTGCTCTCCCGCGCCGACTTGATCAGCTCACCGAGGCCGGCCACGGTGAAGTCCGCCATGGCCTGCTGCACCCGCAGGCGCACCCCGAACTCGCGCCGCACCCGAAGGAGCAGCCGGGTGGCGAGCAGCGAGTGTCCGCCCGCCTCGTAGAAGTGGTCGCGGATGCCGAGGCCCTCCAGGCCGAGCAGGTCCTGCCAGATCGCGAGGAGTTCGCGCTCGACGTCGTCGCGGGCCGGCTCGGCGTTGCCCGAGGTGCCGAGGAAGTCGTCGGCGGTGGGCGCGGGCAGCCGGCGCCGGTCCAGTTTGCCGCTGGGGGTCTGCGGGATCTCCTCGACGAGGCGGATCGCCGCGGGCAGCGCGTAGCGCGGCAGGCGTCCCGCGGCCCGGGTGCGTAGCTCGCCGCGGTCCAGGCCGTCCTTCTCCGGCACCACGTACGCGACCAGGCGCGGGGTGGCCCCGGCGGCGCCGTGCACCACCACGACGCAGTCGGTCACGCCCGGGTGGTCGACGAGGACGGACTCGACCTCGCCGAGCTCGATGCGGTGGCCGCGGAGCTTGATCTGGTTGTCGAAGCGGCCGAGGAACTCCAGCTGGCCGTCGGCCCGGTGGCGGGCGCGGTCGCCGGTGCGGTAGAGCCGCGCGCCGGGTTCGGCGGCGAACGGGTCGGGGATGAAGCGTCCGGCGGTGAGGCCGGGGCGCCGCCAGTAGCCCTGGGCCACCTGGACACCGCCGATGTACAGCTCTCCGGCGGCGCCGGGCGGTACCGGCTGCATGTGTTCGTCCAGGACCCAGATGGTGGAGCCCGGCACGGGGGCGCCGATGGGGGCCCGCTGTCTGCGGGTGACCTCGGCGGTGAGTTCGGCGACGGTCATCAGGACCGTGGCCTCGGTCGGGCCGTACCAGTTGAAGACCCGGCAGCCCTGCGCGGAGGGTCCCTCGAACCAGTCGGCGAACCGGGCCGGGACCACCTCCTCGCCCGCGAGCAGCAGCGCCCGCAGGCCGAGCGGCACGCCGCCGGTGTCGCCGCTGCCGTCCACGGCGGCCAGCTCCTGCGCGATCGTCGGCGTGGTGGCGAGCATGGTGACGCCCTCGCCCCGCAGATGGCCGTGCAGTTGCTGCGCGTCCGCGGCGACGTCGCCGGGCACGAGGTGGATCCGGGATCCGGCCACGAGGCCCGCGAAGAGCTCCCACACCGACAGGTCGAAGGTGAAGGTGGAGCGGACCGCGACCACGTCGTCGGCGGTGGGCGCCACGACGGTGCCGGAGGCCTCCAGGTAGGCGAGCAGGTTGTGGTGGCTGACGCCGACGCCCTTGGGGGTGCCGGTGGAGCCGGAGGTGTAGATGAGGTACGCGAGGTCGGCGGCGTCGGCGCGCTGCGGGACCGCGGCGTCGGTGGGCGCGGCCGCCTCGGCGACGGTGCGGACCGTGATGCCCTCGTCGGCGAGCAGCGCGAGGACGTCCGCGTCGTCGTCGGTGAGGTGCGCGGTCACCGCCGTGCGGCAGCCCGAGTCGCGGATCAGGTGGGTGATGCGCTCCAGGGGCAGCTCCGGGTCGACGGGGACGTAGGCCGCGCCCGCCGTCATGGCGGCGAGCAGCCCGGTGACCAGGTCGACGCCGCGCCTCGCGACCACCGCGACCAGGTCGCCGCGGCGCACCCCGACGGCGGTGAGGCCGTCGGCGGCGGCGCGGGCCCGCTCGGTGAGCTGGCGGTAGGTCAGGGCGCCGCCGGGTCCGGTGACCGCGACCGCGCCGGGGCGGGCCGCGGCGACGGCCTCGACGGTCTCGTGCAGGGTGCCGCCGGGCACATCGAGCGGGCCGCCGTCGGCGCGGCGGGCCGCGGCTGCCGCGTCGTGGGGCAGCAGGCTGGCCGCCTCGTGCGGGGCGTCGGGGTCGGTGGCGAAGCGGCGCAGGGCCTGCGCGTACATGGTGGCGAGGTCGGCGGCCCACTCGTCGGAGACCCGGTCGCTGTCGTAGGCGAGGATCAGGCCCAGCTCGTTGGCGGGCGGGTGCACCGAATAGGTCGTCATCACCGCGTAGTTGGTGTCCTCGGCGGACGCCGGGTGGTGGTCGACGAGCTCCACGACACCGGCGTCGAGGATCTCGCCGAGCGCGTGGAAGCGCACGAAGTTCACGCCCACGTCGAACAGCGGATCGTTGCCGAGGGCCTGCTGCACGTTGATCAGCGGGGTGTGCCGGTGTTCGAGGAGGCCGCGCTCCTCGTCGAAGGCGCGCCGGGCGAGCTCGCGCCAGCTGCCGCCGGGCACGGACATCGAGGTCGGCAGCATGTTGATGAACAGGCCGCGCAGGTCCTTGGCGCCGGGCAGGTCGGGGCGGCCGTGCATCACCATGCCGGTGACCGGGTCGGTCACGGCCAGGGCCTCGGCGAGCACCTTGAAGTGCACGCCCACGGCGAGGCTCTTGAAGGGCAGGCCCTCCTCCTTGGCGAGCCGGGCCAGGCGCTGGGAGGTGTCGGGGTCGATGTCGACCTGGACGCGGCGCACCTGCGGCAGTCCGGCGGGGCGCAGATCGGCGACGGAGCGCGGTTCGGCGTCGGCCATCCGCTGCCGCCACACCTCCGCGACGTCCGCCCCTTCCAGCGCGGCCCGCTCCGTCTTGATGAAGTCGGCGTACCGCAGGGGCAGTTCGGGCCAGCGGGTGCCGTAGTCGGGGGCGTCGTCGAGCAGTGCCGCCTGCCGGGTGAAGATCTCCGTGACGGTGGACGTCCAGCTCCAGCCGTCGAGGATGACGTGGTTCTCGCTGACCGTCAGCTGGAACTCGTCGTCGCCGAGCAGGTGCACGGCGAGCCGCTGCAGCGGGGCGCGCTCCAGTTCCAGGTGGTCCTCGCGCTCGCGGGCGACGAAGTCGTCGATCTCGGCGCGCTGTTCGGCGGCGTCGAGCCCGGACAGGTCACGCACGGTCAGGAGCGGCGGCACGTCGCGGTGCACGATCTGCAGGGGCTCGGAGTAGCCGTCCAGGGAGATGCTGGTGCGCAGGACGGGGTGGCGGTCCATGGTGTCGGCGAGGGCGCGGCGCAGCGGGTCCGCCTCGAGGCGGCCGCGCATCCGCACGCTGACGGTGTTGTGGTAGATGCCCGCCTCGGGGTGCAGATGCAGGTGGTAGAGCATGCCTGCCTGGGTGGCGCTGAGCGGGTAGGCGTCCTCGGCGTCGGCGGGCAGCGCGGCCCGGTCCTCGGCGCTGATCATCTCGAACGGCTCGGCGCGCGCCAGGGTCTCCTCGCGGCTGCCCGCGAGGTGGGTGGCGAACTCGGCGACGGTCTGGTGCTTGAACACGGCGTGCACGCGGGTCTCGTGGCCGAGGGCGCGCAGCGTGCCGGTGATCTCCACGGCGCGGATGGAGTCCCCGCCGAGGGCGAAGAAGTTGTCGTGCACGCCTACACGCTCGACGCCGAGGACGTCGGCCCACACCCCGGCGACGGTCTCCTCCAGGCCGGTGCGCGGGGCGGTGTACTCGGTCCCGGCGTCCAGGCGGGCCTCGGCCGGGTCGGGCAGGGCACGCCGGTCGGCCTTGCCGTTGACGGTCAGCGGCACCTCGTCCAGGGCGGTGTAGACCGCGGGCACCATGTACGAGGGCAGCAGCCCGGAGGCGTGCTCGCGCAGTTCGGGCACGTCGGGCAGCTCACCCGCGGCGGGCACCAGCCACACCACGAGCTGCTCGCCGCGCACGTCGGCGACCGCGGCGGCGACGCCGGGATGGGTGGCGAGGGCGACCTCGACCTCGCCCAGCTCGATCCGAAAGCCGCGGATCTTCACCTGGGCGTCGGCGCGCCCCCAGTACTCGAACTCGCCGTCCTCGGTGACCCTGGCCAGGTCCCCGCTGCGGTAGAGCCGGGCCCCGGGCACGTCGGAGAACGGGTCGGGCACGAACCGCTCGGCGGTCAGCGCGCCGCGTCCGGCGTAGCCGAGGGTGACGCCCGCGCCGCCGACGTGGAGCTCTCCGACGAGCCCGGCGGGCAGCGGGTTGAGGGCCGCGTCGAGGACGTACAGGGTCAGGTCGTCGATGGGTACGCCGATGGGGCTGCCGGTGCGGTCGCCCAGGTCGTCGGCGGTGATGACGCGGAAGGTGGAGTGCACGGTGGTCTCGGTGATGCCGTACATGTTCACCAGGACCGGCGACCGGTCGCCGCGCGCCTCGATCCACGGCCGCAGCGTGTTCGGGTCGAGCCGCTCGCCGCCGAACACCACGTGGCGCAGGGCGAGTTCACGGGTGGAGCCCTCGGCGGCGTCGGCCGCCACCACGCCCTTGAAGGCCGACGGAGTCTGGCTGAACACGGTGACGCCGAGCCGCTCGACGAGCGCGAGCAGGTCCGCGGGCGACTGGGCGGTCTCGTCCGGCACCAGGGCCAGCTTCCCGCCGTGCAGCATTGCGCCCCACAGCTCCCAGACGGACACGTCGAAGGCGTAGGAGTGGAAGAACGTCCACACGTCGTGCGGCCCGAAGTCGAAGCGCCGCGCGGTCGACGTGTACAGGCGCAGGACCTGGGCGTCGGCGACCTCCACGCCCTTGGGGCGGCCGGTGGAGCCCGAGGTGTAGATGACGTAGGCGACGTCGCCGGGGTGCCGGGCGGGCAGCGCGGTGGTGCTCGGGGCGGCGGAGTCGGCCCCGGAGAGGGGGCGGCCGTGCCCGTCGACGCACACCTGCGGCAGGTCCGAGCCGAGCGTGCCCGCGCCCTCGGCACCGCACACGAGCAGTCGGCCGCCGCTGTCGTCCAGGACGTGCCGGATGCGGTCCGCGGGGTTGCGCAGGTCCAGCGGCACGTACGCGGCGCCCGCGCGAAGGACCGCGAGGATCGCCACGATCTGCGCGGGCCCGCGCTCCAGGTACAGCGGGACGCGGTCGCCGGGCGCCACTCCCCGGTCCACCAGGTGGCGGGCCAGGGTCTCGACGCGGTCGGCGAGTTCCGCGTACGCGATGTCCTCGCCCTCCCAGTGCACGGCGACGCGGGCGGGGTGGCGGGCGGCCGAACGCAGGAAGGCGTGGTCGAGGCCGTGCGTCACCAGGGGCTCGGCCATCGGGCCCTCCGGGACGGCGGGCGCGGCGAGCGGAAGAAGCCGCACTTCGCGGTCCGGGGCGGCGAGGCCGGAGGTGAGCAGCTGGACGTACGCGTCGAGCAGGGCGCCCGCGGTGTGCTCGCGCAGCAGCTCCGTGTCGTACTCCAGCATCAGTTCCAGGTCGTCG
The DNA here is from genome assembly GCF_042677545.1 of Streptomyces sp. NPDC127108. Taxonomy (NCBI): domain Bacteria; kingdom Bacillati; phylum Actinomycetota; class Actinomycetes; order Kitasatosporales; family Streptomycetaceae; genus Streptomyces; species Streptomyces sp. NPDC127108. The sequence goes on from NZ_JBHXTE010000016.1 coordinate 44,333, forward strand.
CCGCGGTGGGAGACGCTGAGCGTGACGTCGGTCTTGGAGGCGGCCGTCTCCACCGGGACGGGCGTCATGACGGCCTCGCCGAGGCGCAGCGCGGAGCGGTCCTCGCCGAGGTAGGCGAACATCGCGCCGAACAGCGGGGCCCCGGTGCTGCCGCCGACCGCCGCCACCACCGACGAGGTCAGCACGTGCTGGTGGTCGAGGGAGCGGGCGACGGTGGCCGCCGAGTCCTGGGCGAGGTCGCGCAGCGTCGCGCCGTCGCGCAGGCGGCTGCGCAGCGTCAGGGTGTTGATGAACGGGCCGACGGTGGCGCGCAGTTCGGGCCGGACGCGGTTGGCGACCGGCACCCCGATCACCAGGTCGTCGGTGAGGGCGGCCCGGTGCAGCGCCGCCCGCCACGCGCCGTACAGGACCGCGAAGACGGACACGCCGCAGCCCGCGGCGAACTTCTCCACGCGGTCGCGCAGTGCGGGCCCGGTGGGGCGGACCAGGTGGTGGCCCTGGTGGCCGCGCGTGTCGGGGCGGGGATGGTCGAAGGGCAGGCTCAGGCCCCGCGGGGCGCCGTCCAGCTCGGCCCGCCAGTGGGCGAGGGACGCCTCCCGCGAGGGCGCGTCCTCGCTGTTCCGCTCCCACCAGGCGTAGTCGGTGTACGAGGGTCCCTCGGGCTCCGCCGGCGGGGTGGAGCCGGTGCGGAACGCCTCGTAGGCGGCGGTGAGTTCCTGGATGAGGACGCTGACCGACAGGCCGTCGACGACCAGGTGGTGGAAGGCGACGACGAGCCGGTGCCGCTCGGGCGCGAGGGCGATCAGCAGGCCCCGGGCGAGCGGGCCGCCGGCGTCCAGGGCGAAGGGGGCGCGCAGTTCGGCGTCGGTCAGCTCGTCCCTGCGCCGCTCGGCGGCCTCGGCGTCCGTGTCGGCCAGGCGGGTCAGGTCGGTGCGGCGCAGTGGGGGCAGCGCGGGCAGCAGCCGGGCGTGCGCCTTGCCGCGGACCTCGTCGGTGACCAGGCGCAGCCCCTCGTGCCGGGCGAGCATCCAGTCGAAGGCGCGGGTCAGCGCGTCGGCGTCCAGCGGGCCCTCGATGTCGAGGGCGGCGGGGACGGTGTAGGCGGTGCCGGTGGGGTCGAGGGCGTGCGCCGTCCACAGCTGGAGCTGGCTCTCCGAGAGGACGACCTGGTCCTGCTCGGCCCGCCGGGGCACGCGGGAGGTCGCGGCCTTCCGCCCCGGACGGCGGGCCGCGAGGGCGCGCCGGGCCTGCTCGAGACGATTCTCACGATCAGAGCGTTCGGGTGCGGTCATGACTGGTCCTTGGGGGCGTCGTGGGCGGGGCCCTCGGTGGGGGACTCCGGGTCGGCTGCCGGGTCCAGGGCGGCGAACGCCTCCGCGAACTCGCGGACGGCGCCGTCCTGGTCGTGGGCGAGGAGCAGGTCCGCCTGGTCCGCGACGGTGGGCGCGGTGAGCAGTTCCTGCAGGGGCAGTTCGGTGCCCATCAGTTCGCGGACCTGGGCGACGGTGTGCATGGCGCGGATGGAGTCGCCGCCGAGGGCGAAGAAGCTGTCGTGCGCGCCGACCCGCTCGACACCGAGGACGGTGCGCCAGATCTCCGCGACGACCATCTCCACGGGCGTGCGCGGCGCGGTGAACTCGCCGCCCTGCTCCAGGTGCCCGTCCGCCGGGTCCGGCAGCGCCCGCCGGTCGGTCTTGCCCTGGGGCGTCAGCGGCACCCGGTCCAGGGCCACGAAGAGGCCGGGGACCAGGTACGCGGGCAGCACGGCGGCGCAGTGCGCACGCAGCTCCGCCACCGTCGGCGCGCCGTCGGGGCCCGGTACGAGCCAGGCGACCAGGCGGCTCTCGCGCGCGTCGACGACCGCGGCGCGCACCGCGGGGTGGCGCAGCAGGACGGCCTCGACCTCGCCCGGTTCGACGCGGTAGCCGCGCACCTTCAACTGGCCGTCGGCGCGCCCGCAGAACTCGGGCAGGCCGTCGGCGCCGATGCGCACCAGGTCGCCGGTGCGGTACAGGCGGGCGCCCGCCTCGCTGGTGAACGGGTCCGGCAGATAGCGCTCGGCGGTGCGGCCGCCCCGGCCCGCGTAGCCGCGGGTGACCCCGGCGCCGCCGACGTACAGCTCACCGATGACACCGGGCGCGACCGGTGTGAGCGCCTCGTCGAGGACGTGCAGCGTGGTGCCGCCGACGGGGCCGCCGAGGCTGACGCGGCCGTCGGCGCCGACGATCCCCGCGGTGGCGTTGGCGGTGGTCTCGGAGGGCCCGTACAGGTTCCACAGCCGGGCCTTCGGCAGCAGGCGGTACGTGCGTGCCACCAGGTCGGCGGTCAGGGCCTCGCCGCCGAGGAGCACGTCCAGGGTCCGCGGCCCGACCGTGCCCGGACCGGTCGTGCCGTCGGCGGACTCCAGGGCGCGCAGGGTCTCGTCCCACAGGCGGGGGACGGTGTTGACCGTGGTGACGGTGGTGGCTTCCGCGCCGGAGACGGCCGCCGCCAGTGTCTCGGCGGGCCGCTGCCCGGCCGGGGGCAGCACGACCGTGCCGCCGAGCACCAGGGGTCCCCACAGTTGCTTGACGGAGGCGTCGAAGACCGGCGCGGCGGTCGCGGGCAGCACGGTCTCCGGGCCGATGAGGCCCGCGTCGGCCAGCCAGCCGAGGTAGTTGACGACGTTGCGGTGGGTGACGGCGACGGGCTTGGGCCGCCCGGTGGAGCCGGAGGTGAACAGGAGGTAGGCGAGATTGTCGGGGGCCGCGGGGCCCTCCTTGGCCGCCGCGGCTTCGGCTTCTTGGCCGCCGGAGCCGAAGTCGCTGTCGGCGGGGGTGAGGACGACGACGTCACGGCTGTCGCCTACGCCGTCATCGCCGGTGCCCGTGCCCGTGCCCGTGCCCGTGCTGTCGCTGTCGCTGTCGCTGTCGCTGTCGCTGTCGCTGTCGCTGTCGACCAGCAGGGCCGCCGTGTCCGCCGTGGCGACGCACGTCCGGACGGACGCGTCGCCGAGGAGCGCGGCGATCCGGTCGGCCGGGTCGTCCGTGTCGACGACCAGGTACGCGGCTCCGGCACGCAGCACGGCGAGCTGGGTGACGAGGCGGGCCACGGGGTCCGGCACGAGCACGGCGACGGCGGCCTCGGGGCCGGCGTCCAGGCGGGCGGCCAGCCGGTCGGCGTGCGCCAGGAGTTGACGGTAGGTCAGCTCCAGGTCGCCGCAGCGCACGGCGGTCGCGTCCGGGGTGCGCCCGGCGGCGCGGACGATCAGGTCGGGCAGGGTGGTCTCCTGCCAGTCGGCGGCCGTGGGCGACACGGGTGCCGCGAGCGGCGCGGCGGCGGGACCGAGGGCCGTCCGGCCGATCCGCGTTCCCGGCTCCCGCGCGCCCTGCTCCACCACGGCGGCCAGGGCGTCCAGGATCCGGTCGGCCACCGGGCCGCCGAGCACGGCCGCGGCGGCGCCGTCCAGGCGGACCTCGACGCGGTCGCCGTGGCGCACGGCGGCGAGGCGCAGCGCGGGTCCGGTGCCCCGGGCCGCGAGCGACTCCACGGACCAGCCGCCGACGTGCTCCGGCACCTCCGCGTACGAGAAGGCGAGCGGCCCGCTCACGGCGGACAGGTCGCTGATCAGCTCGACGCTCTCGCGCTGCTCGGCCCGCGCCGCCCGCGCCGCGGACACCACGTCCGCGAGGGTGCGCCCGGAGCCGAACTCGTACCGCAGGCCCGTCCAGGCGCTCAACGGGCCGAGCGCGGCCTGGAGTTGGGGCACCTCGCGCAGGCCGGTGCGCACCCGCACGGTGAGCGTCTCGGCGCCGCCGAAGCGGTGCAGGACCACGAGCCAGGCGGCGAGGAGCAGCGCCTCGGCCTCGGCCGTGGGGTAGGTGGCGGCGGGGAGGGTGAGCGAGCGGACGGAGTCGGCCGCGAGGCGGCCGCCCTCCCCCGCCCCGGCCGACGTGGCCGCGGCGTCCGCGACACCGGCCCCGGGGGCCAGCGAGCGCACCCGCGCCACCGCGTCGCCCGTCTCGTCCGCCGCGTCGGCGCCGCCGTGCGCGGACTCCTGGTTCGCGCGGGCGGCGGCCGCCTCGGGCTCGGCGAGCATGTCGTGCAGCCACTCGGCGACGTCGGCGTACTGAAGGGCGTCGCCCTCGTCCTGACCCGCGCAGTCACCGGTCGCCCCGGCCAGCTCCCGCTCCAGTTCGGCCGCGAGGAGCAGCAGGCCCTCGGGGTCGAGGACATGGGCGGACGCGGCGAGCTGGACGCGGCCGCCGGGGCCCGCGAGGGCGGACCAGGGCCGGGCGTCGTCGGAGCCGGGGACGGCCTCGGCGAACACGTGCTGCGTGGGCGGGCCGCCCGCCGCGGACGCCACCAGCGCGGTGCGCAGCACTTCGTGGCGCCGTGTGAGGGCCGCGACGGCGGCGGCGAGCGCCTCCCCCGGCACGGCGGCCGGGGCCTGGAGCACCAGGGTGGTCACCGTGTCGTCGCCGGTGGCGTCGTGCTGCTGCGGGCCCGCGCGGAAGATCTCCGCCGCGGGTGCGGCCGTCCCGGTCGCTGTCGATGTCGCCGTGGTCATCGTCTGTCCCCCTGCGTCTGCGTGGTGGTGCCGTCCTGGGTCCGGGCGCCGCTGGGCGCGGGCCGGGTCTCCAGGTCGTGCCAGGTCGCCGCGCCCGCCATGGCGACGCGGATCTGCCGCTTGCCGGTGAAGGGCGCCCGGCCGTGCGAGGCCAGCAGGTTGTCGACGACGAGGACGTCGCCGAGCTGCCAGTCGAAGGCCGTGGACTCGGCGTCGAACGCTCCCCTGATCGCGTCGAGGTCGGCGCGGCTGAACTCGCTGCCGTCACCCGCTCTGCTGGTCTTGGGCACCCGCTCGGGGCCGACCTGGCTGAGCAGTTCGGCGGCGAGGTCGTCGCCGAGCGTGCTCAGGTGGAAGCTGGTGGCCTGGTTGAACCAGACCCACTCGCCGGTGACCGGGTGCCGGGCGACGGCGGGCCGCAGGGCCTCGGTGCGCAGGTGGTTGTCGGCGACGCGCTCGACGCGCACCCTGGTCTGCTCGGCGTAGGCGTCGAGGCCGCTCTCGTCGCAGCCGAGCGCCTCCTGCCAGGGGATGCCGACGCCCGGCGTGTAGTTCCGCACGTACCGCACGCCGTGCTCCTCGACGCGGGCCACCAGGTCGGCGGGCAGCCGGCCGAGCACCTTGCGGGAGTCGGCGAGCGGGGTCTGGCCGCCGGTCTCCGAGGGCAGCGCGCAGGAGAAGCCGAGGACGCGCGGCCAACTCCAGCTGTAGCAGGCCTCGTTGTGCATCTCGATGGTCTGGTCGGCGGGGTACTCGGTGGAGGAGTAGATGCCGTCGCCGAGGTCGCTGCGCGGCGTGGCGCCGTCCTGGTAGGCGAGCGCGCCGTCACCGGCGACGGCCTCCACGACGGGGCGCAGCGCCTCGGCGCCCTCGTCGAAGCCGCGGAAGAGCACCGCGCCGTGCTCGTGCAGTCGCGTCCGCACCAGCTCCGCGTTGGCCCGCACCCACACGGTCAGCGGGACACCGGGCCGCTGCGGGGTGGCGAGCACGGGCAGGGCCGCGGGCTCCAGGGGACCGAAGGCGACGACTGACGCGTCCGTCAGGGACCGTCGCCTGACGGGCTCCTGGGGCATGCGGGACGTACGAAGGGACATGGGTGCTCCGTTTGCTTGTCGGTATGACCCGCGGGGACATGGGCGTGTCCGGGCGGGCGGGTTCGGACCGGCCGCGACGAGGCGGCCCTCCGGTGTGGTGCGGTGCTCGGTGCGGTCCTGCGCGGCGCGGTGCGGTGCACTGCCGTGCCGCGCCGGGTCGAGTTGTGCAGTGCCGTGCCGAGCTGTGCTGTGCGTGCCGGGCGGTGCGTGGTGTGCGGTGCCGTGCGGTGGTGCGTGGCGCGGCCGTGGCCTGGCTTAGGCGCGGGCCCGGGCGGCGGGCCCGAGGCGTGCGGCCCGCCGGGCGCGGCCCGCGGCGCGTTCGCCGCGGGCCCGCTCGCCGAGCGCGGCGCGCACCTCGCCGACGGTCGCGGTGCCGTCGGCGAGCGCCGTCAGGGCGCGACACAGCTGGTCGCCGAGGGCGGCGGCCCGCTCGGTGGGAACGCGGACGGTGTCGTGGTTGAGTGCGATGACGAGCCGGTCCCCTTCGGGGGCGGCGGAGACGGTGACGGGAAGTTCGGTCTGCTCGAGCGCCTCGGACCGGGTGACCGACAGACCGGGAAGTCCCGTGCCGAGGTCGGCGAAGGGGAAGTTGGCCACGATCACCGAGGTGTCGAAGAGTCCGGCGGAGCTGGTCCGGCCGCTCCACACGGCGATCCGGGCGAGCGGGGTGTGGATGTGCTCCTGTGCCTGGTGCAGTGCCTGCTGTACGTCACGGGCCCAGGTGCCGACCGGCAGGGCGGCGGGCAGCCGGGTGCGCAGCGGCACGGTGTTGATGAACATGCCGACCGTGCGGTCCACGTCCGCGAGGTCGGCGGGCCGCCCGGAGCCCACGCTGCCGAACACCACGTCGTCCGTGCCGGTCTCGGCGGCGAGGGTGAGGGCCCAGGCCGCGTGCACCATGCCGCCGAGGGTGACGCCGAGGCGGCCCGCGGTGTCCCGCAGGCGCCCGGTGTCCGGCGCGGGCAGCGCCACCTCGTGGTCGCGGTGGACGGCGGGCCGGTCCGCCGCCGGGGCGAGCGGGACCGGGGCGCACCCGGCGAGGCCGCGGGTCCAGAACTCCCGGGAGGTGTCCGGGTCCTGGCGTGCGACCCACCGGGCGAACGTGCCGAAGTCCGGCGCCGGGGCGAACCGCGGGGTCTCGCCCCGGCCGTGCGCCGCGTAGTGCTCCAGGACCTCGCCGAGCAGGATCGGCAGCGACCAGCCGTCGAAGAGGACATGGTGGTTGGTCCACACGAAGGCCCAGCGGTCGGCCGCGAGCCTGGCCACGGCGAGCCGTGCGAGCGGCCCTTCGCGCAGGTCGAAGCCGGTGTGCCGGTCCTGTCGTACGTAGGCGTCGAGGCGCGCGTCGGCGTCGACGGCGGCGGAACCGGCCGGTCCCCCGGTACCGTCGCCCGCTCGCCCGTCCCCGCCCGCTCGTGCGTCCCCGCCCGCTCCCACTTCCGTACCGTCCGGCGTGAAGTCCAGGAACGTGACGGGGAGTTCACATGCGGTGGGCACCACGAGCAGCGGACGCGGGACGTCCTGCCACACCGGTACGCCCCGCAGCACGGCGTGCCGGTCGACCGCCGCCTGCCACGCCCGCGCGAACGCCTCCTGGTCGAGGTCGCCCTCCATGACGCAGACGAGCTGCTCCACGTAGACGCCGCTGCCCGCGGCACCGTCCTCGGCGAGGCTACGGAAGACCATGCCTTCCTGGGTGGGGGTGAGCGGCCAGACCGCCGTCAGGCCGCCCCGGCGCGCGGCCCAGTCCCGCACGGCGGCGACGGGCGCGGTGCCGTGCCGCAGTCCGGCGGCGAGCACGGGCGCGTCCGACTCGGCGGTGAGCGCGCGGAGTTCGTCGAGGACGGCGTCCGCGAGCGTGTCGGCGGCGGCCTGTCCGGTGTGTTCCACCTCGACGGCGAGGCGGCCGTCGGTGACCAGGCTCTCCACGACGATCGCGGCGGGCCGTGTCCCGTGCGGGTCGCGGACCTGGCCGAAGCCGGGCGCGAGGAGTTCGAGCGCGGCCCGCGGGTCGGCGCTGGAGCTGACCCGGCCCAGGTAGTTGAAGTTGACGTGCGGCGCGGGCAGTTCGGCGAACCGGCGGGCCAGTTCCTCGTCGTGGGCCAGATGGCGGACCACGCCGTGGTCGATGCCCCGGTGCACCAGGTCCCGCAGCCGGGCGCGGACGTCCCACAGGGTGCCGAGCGGGTCGTCGTCCGCGGTGGCGACGGGGAACGGCGCGAGGGTGGTGAACCAGCCGACGGTGCGCGACAGGTCGAGGTCGGGGTGCAGGTCCTCGCGGCCGTGGCTCTCCAGCTCCACGACGACCGAGGGCAGCGCGTCGACCCGGGCAAGGGCGCGGGCGGTCGCGGTGATCAGCCCTTCCTCCAGGGTGCCGCCGAGCCGCCGCACGAGCATCTGCTGGAGCCGCTCGGTCTCCTCGGCGGTCAGGGCGCGCCGGGCGCGGCGCGCGGCGCCCTCGGTGCCGGGGGCGAGCGCCTCGGTCCGCGGCCCGGCGAGGGCCGCGATCTCGTCGAGGTCGGCGCGGACCCGGTCGAGGACCTGCGGGTCCAGGGCCCGGCGGCGCAGTTCGGCGGTCCACTGCCGGTGCGTGGTGCCCTCGGCCTGGAGGACGGGGGGCTCGCCCGCGCGGACGGCGTCGAGCGCGAACTCCAGGTCCTCCAGGACGATGCGCCAGGACACCGCGTCCATGACCAGGTGGTGGGCGGTCAGCAGGAGCCGCTGCGGCTCGTCGGGCCCGAGGTCGGCCAGATGGGCGCGCAGGAGCGGGCCCCCGGCCGGGTCGATCCGGGTGTTGAGCTCGTCGGCGACCACCCGCAGCCAGTCCTCGGCGGAGGCGGAAGAGGCGGCGGAGACGGCGGAGGCTGAAGGGACGACTGAGGCAGTGGAGGCTCCGGAGCCCGCACCCCGAGCGCCCACGGCGTCCCCGGAGTCCGCAGGGTCCCCGGAGTCCGCAGGGTCCGCAGACAGCCGGCTGTACTCCACCGGAACGTCGACCTTCGGATCGACCACGGCCCGCACGCCGTGCACGCCGTGCCCGCCGTCCCCACGCCCCTCGGCCCCGCCGTCACCAGCCCCGTCCTCGTCCCCGTCGACGGCCCCGTCCACGAACCGGGTGCGCAGCGCCTCATGGGCCTCGGCCACGGCGTTCAGCGCCGCGCCCAGCTCGTCGGGCCGCACCCGGGTGCGCAGGCCGAGGAGCAGGCCCATGTTCCAGTGGGCCGGGGTGTCGAGGTCGAGTTCGTGGAACCAGCGCTGGATCGGGCTGAGCTCGTCCGTGCTGTCGCCCTGCGCGCGGGCGCCGGTGCTCGCGCCGGTCGTGACGTGCGGGGCGAGGTCGGCGATCGTGGGGTACTGGAACATCTGGCGCGGGGTGAGGTGGATCCCGGCGCGGCGGGCCCGGGCGACGACCTGGATCGACAGGATGGAGTCCCCGCCGAGGGCCAGATAGCCGTCGTGCACGCCGACCCGGTCCAGGCCGAGGACCTGGCACCACACCTCGGCCAGGCGCCGCTCCACCTCGGTGCGGGGCGCGACGTACCCCTGGTCGTCGGCCTCCCAGGTGGGGGCGGGCAGGGCGCGCCGGTCCACCTTGCCATTGGCCGACAGGGGCAGCGCGTCGAGGACGACGACGGCGGCCGGGACCATGTGCGCGGGCAGCCGCTCCCCGGCCCAGGTCCGCACCGCCTGCGGTGCGCAGGCGGCTCCGGCGCGGGCGACGACGTACGCGACCAGGCGCGGCTCGCCGCCGCCCGTGGGCGCCACGGCGGCCACCGCCGCGTCCGCCACTCCGGCGGCGTCCCGCACCACGGCCTCGATCTCGCCCAGCTCCACCCGGAAGCCGCGGACCTTGACCTGCTCGTCCACGCGCCCGTGGAACTCCAGGGCGCCGGCGCTGTCGAACCGTACGAGGTCACCGGTGCGGTAGAGCCGCGCGCCCGGCTCGGACGTGAAGGGGTCCGGCACGAACCGCTCGGCGGTGAGTCCGCCCCGGCCCGCGTAGCCGCGCGCGACACCCGCGCCGCCGACGTACAGCTCGCCCACACCGCCGGACACCACCGGACGCAGCGCCTCGTCGAGGACGTACACGGTGCGGCCGGGCAGCGGCCGACCCAGGGGGACGGTGCCGGTGGCGCCGTCGACGCCGACCTCATGGACGGTGGCGGTGATGACGGTCTCGGTGGGGCCGTAGGCGTTGATGACGCGGCCGCCCGCGGTGCGCCGCCAGATGCCGGTCTCGGCGGCGGGCATGGCGTCGCCGCCGACGACGGTGAGGCGCAGGGCGAGGGCGGAAGGCACCGCGGTGCCGTCGGCGAGGGCGGTGGCGAGCTGCCGCCACAGGCCGGTCGGCGGGTTGAAGACGGTGACCCGGTGCTCGGCGAGGAAGGCGAGGAGCTCTTCGGTGGCGAGGAGCCCGTCGGGGCGGAGCACGGCCGCGCCGCCGCACGTCAGCGGCGCGAACAGCTGCTCGGTGCTCACGTCGAACGAGAAGGAGCCGAAGACCATGACCCGGTCGGCGGGGCCGAGCCCGAAGGCGCCGCTGATCTGCGCGAGGTGGACGGCCAGTTGGCCGTGGGTGACGGCGACGCCCTTGGGGCGGCCGGTGGAGCCGGAGGTGAAGACGAGGTACGCCAGGTCGTCGGCGTGTGCCGTATCCAGGCCCGTCCGGTCGGCGTCGGCGGTGAGGTCGAGGGCGTCGATCTCCAGGACCGGGGTGCCGTCCGGCAGCAGTCCGTCGAGGACGTCCCGCTGGGCGGCGCCCCGCACGACGGCGGCGCAGCCCGCCTCCCCGGCCATCAGGCGCAGCCGCTCGGCCGGGTACGAGGGGTCGAGGGCGAGCCACGCGCCCCCGGCCCGCGCCACGGCCAGCATCGCCACCGCCATCCGCGTGCCGCGCGGCAGGCACAGCCCCACCACGTCGTCCGGACCGACGCCCGCCGCGCGCAGCCGGGCGGCCACCACGGCCGACGCGCGCTCCAACTCCCCGTACGTCCACGGCCTCTCGCCGTCGACCAGGGCCACGTCGTCCGGCTGCTTCCGGGCGTGCGCCACGACCGCCTCGGGCACCGGGCCCGCGCTGTCCGCCGCCGGGACTCCGGCGCCGGACCAGGCGAGGAGCGCCTCGGTGTCGCTCGTGCCCAGCTCGCCCAGGGTGGCCGAGGGGTCGCCGGTGAGGACGTCCAGGGCGCGGTCGAGGTCGTCGAGGAGGCGCCGCGCGGTGTCGGCGTCGTACGCGGCGGCGTCGACGCTCAGGCGCAGCTCCAGGTGCTCGCCGGGCATCACCTGGACGCTGACCGGGTAGGTGGTGCGCTCCAGGAGGCGGCCGCTCTCCAGCGTGAAGCCCTCGGTGCCGAAGCCCTCGAAGGGGTAGTTCTCGACGACGACGATGGAGTCGAAGAGCGGGGCGCCCGCGGGGGCTCCGGCCCAGGACGTGACGTCGGCGAGCGGGGCGTGCTGGTGGTCGGTGAGTTCCTGGAGTCCTTGGTGGACGGCGCCGAGCCACTGGTCGGCGCGCAGGTCGTCGGCGATCCGCACGCGCAGCGGCAGGGTGTTGATGAACAGGCCGACGGTGCGTTCGATGCCGTCGATCTCGGCGGGGCGGCCGGAGAGCACGCTGCCGACGGCCAGGTCGCGGGCGCCGGTGCGCCGGGCGACGACCAGGCTCCAGGCGGCGTGGACCAGCGCGGCGAGGGTGACGCCGCGCTCGCGGGCGGTCTCGCGCAGGGCCCGGGCGCGCTCGTCGGGCATCCGCAGCGCGGGCTCGTGGGTGCCGGTGCGGTGGTGCTCGGCCCGGGCGCGGCCGGGGGCGAGCAGCGCGGGGGCGGTGAAGCCGGTGAGCTGCTTGCGCCAGAACGCCTCGTCCTCGGTGCGGTCGCGGTGCTCGTTCCAGCGCACGAAGATGCCGTAGTCGGGGGCGGGCACCAGTTCGATGTCGGTGCCGTCCCGCAGGGCGGGGTAGAGCGTGAAGGCGTCGCCCGCGACGACGGGCAGGGACCAGCCGTCGATGAGGATGTGGTGGTTGGTCCACACGAAGGTCCACTCGGTGGCGCCGGTGCGCAGCAGCGAGAGACGCACCAGCGGGCCGCCGCTCAGCTCGAAGCCCGCGGCGCGGTCGCGTGCGAGGAAGTCGTCCAGACGCTCCCGCGCGCTCCCTCCGGCGCTGTCGTCGACGGCTGTCCAGTCCTCGAACCGTGCCGGTACGTCGATGTCGCGGGGCACGACGAGCAGCGGGCGGTCGGTCTCCTGCCAGGAGCAGTGGGCGCGCAGGGCGGAGTGCCGGGCGATGGCGCCGCGCCAGGCGTCGAGGAAGGCGCGCGGGTCGAGGTCGCCGCGCAGGACGCACACCAACTGCTCGGTGTAGGCGTCCGACGCGGGCTCGGCGAGGGCGTGGTAGAGCATGCCCTGCTGGAGGGCGGACATGGGCCAGACGGCGTGCAGCGGGCCGTGGTCGCGTTCCCAGGAGGCGAGCAGTCCCGCGGGCAGACCGATGGTGTCGATGCCGCCCGGGGCGAGGCAGTCCGGGCCCGTGGCCGACTCGTCGGCGGCGGACAGGAGTTCGGCCTGCGCGGCGAGTCCGGCGACGGTCGGGTGCTCGAAGAGCTGGCGCGGGGTGATGCGCAGTCCGGCCCCGCGGGCCTTGGCCACCACCTGGATGGACTGGATGGAGTCGCCGCCGAGGGCGAGGAAGTCGTCGTGCACGCCGACGCGTTCCAGGCCGAGGACCTGGCACCACACCTCGGCCAGGCGCCGCTCCTCGTCGGTGCGGGGCGCGACGTGGTCCTTGGCCGCCGTCTCCCAGCGGGGCGCGGGCAGGGCGCGCCGGTCCACCTTGCCGTTGACGGACAGGGGCAGCGCGTCGAGGGTCACGACGGCGGCCGGGACCATGTGCGCGGGCAGCCGCTCCCCGGCCCAGGCGCGCAGGCGGCCGGTGTCCACGGGGGTGTCGTCGGCGGCCACGACGTAGGCGGCCAGGCGCAGTTCGCCGCCGCCCGGCGCGGCCACGGCGGCCACCACGGCGTCGGCGACCGAGTCGGCGGACCGGAGCACGGCCTCGATCTCGCCCAGCTCGACGCGGAAGCCGCGGACCTTGACCTGCTCGTCCACGCGCCCGTGGAACTCCAGGGCGCCGGTGCCGTCGAACCGTACGAGGTCACCCGTGCGGTAGAGCCGCGCGCCGGGGACCGTCGAGAACGGGTCGGGCACGAACCGCTCGGCGGTCAGGTCGCCCCGGCCCGCGTAGCCGCGCGCGACGCCCGCCCCGCCGACGTACAACTCCCCCACACCGCCCGGGATCACCGGGTGCAGCGCGTCGTCGAGGACGTACACGGTGGTGCCGGCGATCGGGGTGCCGATGGGGACGGTGCCGGGGTCGTCGTCGGCGCAGAAGTGGCCGGTGGCCCAGACGGTGGCCTCGCTCGGGCCGTACTCGTTGACGAGGGCGCAGTCGGGGAGCGCCGCGCGGTGCTCGGCGACCAGGTCGGCGGGGCAGGCCTCGCCCGCCACGACGACGGTGCGCAGCGAACGGCCGGGGCCGCCGGGCCGGTTCAGGAGGGCGCGATAGAAGGAGGGGACGGTCAGGGTGTGCGTCAGGGCGTGCCGCTCGACGAGACCGGCGAGTTCGTCGGCGTCCTTGACCTGGTCGGCGTCGGGCACGGTCAGCGTGCCGCCGAGGGTGAGCGTCCAGAAGATGCCCGCGTAGGCGCTGTCGAAGGAGAAGGACGAAAGGAGCAGGAAGCGGGGCGGGTTCGGCCCGTAGAAGGCGGCGCGCGCGGCGGTGGAGCGGGCCAGGGTCCCGTGGGTGACGGCGACGCCCTTGGGGCGGCCGGTGGAGCCGGAGGTGAAGACGAGGTACGCCAGGTCGTCGGCGTGCGCCGCGTCCAGGCCCGTCCGGTCGACGTCCGCCGTCAGGTCGGAGCCGTCCAGCTCCAGGACCGGCGTGCCCGTGGGCACGACGTCGTCCGCCAACTCCCGCTGGGCGGCGCCCCGCACGACGGCGGCGCAGCCCGCCTCCCCCGCCATCAGGCGCAGCCGCTCGGCCGGGTACGAGGGGTCCAGGGCCAGGAACGCGCCCCCGGCCCGCAGCACCCCGAGCATCGCCACGGCGGTCGCCGCGCCGCGCGGCAGGCAGAGCCCCACCACGGACTCGGGTCCGACGCCCGCGTCCCGCAGCCGGGCGGCCACCGCCGCCGACGCGCGCTCCAACTCCCCGTACGTCCAGGTCCGTTCCCCGTCGATCAGGGCGACGGCGTCCGGCGCGGTCCGCGCGTGGGCGAGGATCGCCCGGTGCACGGGCTGTCCGTCGCCCGCCGCCGGGGCCTCGGCGCCCGAGTGGCGCGGGCCCGCGTCGGCGGCGGCGCCGAGTTCGGCGACGGTGGCGGCCGGGTCGGTGACGGCCTCGGCCACCAGGGTCTCGAAGAGCAGGGCGTAACCGGCGACGGTGTCCGCGTCGAGCCGCGCCGGGTCGAAGTGCAGGACGCCGTGCACCTCCCCGTCGACCTCGCCCGCCTGGAGCCGCAGCGGGAACTGCGCCACCTGCTGGCGCACCGGCACCGGCTCGGTGTCGTAGCCGGAGATGTGAACGGTGCCCAGATTGCCGGTGATGGACCGGGTGCCGTACGAGAGCCGGTCCGACTCAAACTGGAAGCTCACCTGGTACAGCGACTGGCCGGACAGGGCCGAGCCGGGGTTCAGCCGGCCGAGGACGGTCGGGGTGGGCAGGGCCCGGTGCCGGACGGCTTCGACGTGCGCGGTGCGGGTCGCGTCGAGCACGGTGGTGAAGGCGGCTTCCGGACTGATCCGGGTGCGCAGGAGCAGGGAGTTGGTGAAGTGGCCGACGGTCCGCTTGACGGAGGTCTTGCGGCCCTCGACGGGGAAGCCGACCACGAGGTCGTCGCCGCCGGTGAGCTTGTGGAGGAGCACGTTGAAGGCGGCGAGCAGCACGGTGGCGGTGGTGCTGCGGCTGGATCCGGCCAGTGCCCGGACCCGGTCGACGACTCCGCCGTCGAGGCGGAACGGGACGTGGGCGGGGGCGTCGGGGTCGGCGACCGGGCGGGGCGCGGTCATGCCGGGCAGGTCGAGGGCGAAGCGGCAGCCGTCGAGCCGCCGGGCCCAGTAGTCACTCAGCGCCTCGGCGCGCGGTCCGGCGAGGAAGGCGCGTTCGGCGGCGACGTGACGCGCGTAGGACGGGTCGGGCTCGGCGGGCAGGCCCGGGGTGCCCTCGACCTCGGACCGGTAGGCGGTGAGCAGGTCCTCCAGCGTGATGAACAGGGAGCTCATGTCGCCGACGACGTGGTGCAGGACGAGGTGCACGGTGGTGGCCGCGGTGTCCTGGTAGACGAAGAGGCGGGCGGGCGCCTCACGTCCGAGGGCGAAGGGGCGCTCGTAGTCGCGGGTGGCGAGGATCCTCAGCTCGTCGGCGCCGACGCCCGGCGTGTCACGGACGGTGAAGGGGGCGTCGGCGGCGTACCGGCGCTGCACATAGCCCTCGGCCCCGGGGGCGACGGTGCTGGTGAGCACCGGGTGGCGGGCACAGACGGCGTCCCAGGCGCGGCGCAGCGGTTCGGTGCGCAGGCGTTCGGTGACCCGCACGGTTCCGGCCACGTGGTACGACGGCGAGTCGGGCGCGAGTTCCTGAAGGAAGAAGAGGGATGCCTGCCCGACCGAGAGTGGAACGTCTAGTTCCGCCTCTGGTCGTCTTTCGGCCCGGCCGTGATTTCCCCCGTGCACGACATCCACTGCGACGCCCTCCCCGTGAGCTGTCACAAAAAATGACAGAGCCCGTCAAATGTGTGACAGGGCCTGTCACACGAGTCACAACACTAGACACGGCCCTGTCACACTTCAAGCCAAAAATTGCACGCACCGTGCGGTAGGGCGTTGACCTGCAATGGTGTTAAGAAGTCGCCAAGTTCGCGACGTGGCTGCGTACCGGTTCGACAGCCCTACCCCCTTCGCCCTACTCTGCCGCCGTAATAACCGGTGACAGGGCCGCACGTTCCTTGCGGCCCTTGACCAAGAGCGGTGCCACGCGGTGTGCCCGGCGGCATCCGCTTGTCGCCTCCCGGCAAGCCGGGGCGATCCCTGAGGACGAAGATGATCGAACAGCCCGCGTTCGGACGCAGACTGCGGATGCTGCGCGTGCAGCGTGGCCTGTCCCAGACCGAACTGGCGGGCGACGAGGTGTCGGCCAGCTATGTCTCCCGCGTGGAGAGCGGTCGGCGGTCACCGAACGAGCTCATCGCCGCCTTCTTCGCGCGCCGCCTCGACGTCCCGCTGGACGCCCTCACCAACCCCGCGTCCCAGGACGAGGGCGAGCACCGCAGCCGACGGCTCGACATCGCGGGCAAGCTCCTCGAGGCCCGCGCCCTGCGCAAGGACGGCGAGCTCACCGTCGCCGCCGAACTGCTGCGCGGCATCGGCGCCGCGGCCACCGGGCACGCCGAGGAGGACGTGCTGTGGGAGGCCACCTGGGAGCTCGCCGACGTCCTGCGCGAGACCGGCGACACCACCGCCGAGCACCGGGTCCTCGCCGACCTCGGCGACACCGCCCTGTCCCAGGAGACGCCCCGGCTCGCCGCGCGCGTCGCCACCGCGCTCTCGGAGAACCTGCGCCGCCAGGGCCGCCTCGGCGAGGCCGTCCGCACCGCCGAGCACGCCGTTTCGGTCACCGTGGCCCTGCCGCCCACCGCCCACGAGCGGATCGGCGCGATGCTGGCGTTGATCAACTCCTACACCGACAGCGGTGAGCTGGAGAACGCGGCCGGTCTCGCCGACACCCTGCAGGAGACGGCCGAGGACATTCCCTCCCGGCAACTGCGCGGCCAGGTCTACTGGGCGGCGGGCAGCGCCCGCTTCCTGTGCGGCCGCCCCGAGGACGGCGTCCACCTGCACGAACAGGCCTTCGCCTGTCTGCGCCCCGATGTGAACCTGGGGGCCTGGGCACGGCTGTGCCGGGCGTCCGCGGCACTCCGTCTCGAGTACGACCTCTCGCCCGACGCCACCGGGCACGCGGCGCGCCTGCTCGCGCGCGCCCGTCAGGCCCTGGAGCTCGTCGGGCGCGACGACGACATGGCCGAGCTGATGCTGGCCGAGGCGCATCTGGCGCTGCGCCAGGGTGAGCCGGAGCGGGTCCTCGAGCTCACCACCAAGGTGTGCGACGGCGGCACGGAACTTCCGCTGGCCGGGCTCGGGCAGTGTCAGTTGCTCGCGGCCCGCGCGCACGCCCTGGCCGGGAACGCGGCGGCGGCCCGGGACAGCTACCGGCTCGCGGCCGAGACCCTCGACCGGGCGGGTGCCTATCGCAAGTCGTCCGAGGCCTGGCGGCAGTTGAGCGAAATGCTCGCGGCCGGCCCCGGGGATGGGCCGGCCGCGGCCACCGACTGACGGGACCGGAGTGCCAGGGGGTTGTCGTCCGTATCCGGTCAGCCGGAGTTCAGCGCCCACGAAGCGCCCGGCGGGCCCCGGCAGGCCTCTGCGGGCCCGGCGGGACCGCGGCGGTCCGGGCCGGGTTCCCCGGCCCGGCCCCAGCGGGTCTCAGTAGGAGTGCGCCTCGTGGAACGTCGGGTTGAACGTCCAGGTGTGCAGGGCGGTCACGGGTCCGGCGGCCGCGACGGCGGCCACGGTGCCGCGCCCGCTGGGCAGGTCACGGACCTGCACCTCGGTCATGCCGGAGCCGTCGGGCAGCGGCACCGCCACCACACCGGCGCCGTCCTCGACGAGCACGTCCACCTCGTCCGGCGGGACCCGCAGGCCGTACCCCGCCGCCCGCAGGACCGCCTCCTTGCGGGTCCACAGGCTCAGGAAGAACATCTGCCGGGCGTCCGGGGACAGCCTGCGCAGCAGCCGCTGCTCCCACTCCGTCAGGGCCAGGTGCAGGTTCTCGCCGTAGGCCACGTCGCCGTCCTGGACGTCGACGCCGACCTCGCTGATCAGTGAGACGGCGACGAGCTGTTGGTCGCCGACGTACGCGGAGCTGAAGCACACCTCGTGGTCGACGAGGGCGAGGCGCCCGTGCTCCGTACGGCAGAACTCGACGCTCTTGGGGCCCCGTCCGAGCACCCAGCCGAGCACCCTGCGGGTCGTGGCCCGGGCGCTGAGGAAGGCCCAGCCGTCGCCGGAGCGGCCGAACGCCTCGGCGGTGGCGCGCTCCGCGTCGGTGACCAGTTCCAGCGCCTGAGCGATGGCCTGACGCGCGGGCTCCAGGCTGACCCGGAACACATGGAGCTCACCCGACCGCACGACCAGACCGGAAGGAACCGCGGCCCACCCACCCATCTACCTGATCTCCTTAGTTCGCTGGCCGCCGGGCACACGGAGGGCAGGACCGGGCGACACCCGGTCCCCCCTCACGCGGGCCGATCAGTCGTGGGAGGCGGCCGGGACGGTGCGCGGCGATCGCGGTTCGCGCCACGCCTTCGAGCCCAGCAGTTTCAACGCGGCGGGCAGCAGCACACCGCGGATCAAGGTGGCGTCGAGAAGGATGGCGACGGCCAGTCCCACGCCCAACTGCTTCATTTCCAGGGTCGAGAGTGTCGCGAAGACCGCGAACACCGCGACCATGATCACAGCGGCTGTGGTGACCACACCGGCGGACGTAAGGATGCCGTGCCTAATCGCCTCATGTGCAGAGCCCCCCCGCCTGACACCCTCACGAATCCGGCTCAGAACGAAGACGTGGTAGTCCATCGACAGGCCGTAAAGAACTACGAACAGGATAAGCGGCAGCCAGGAAACGACCGCTCCATTTGAGTCAAAGCCCAAGACGTTTTCGGCCCACTCGTGCTGGAAGACGAGGACGAGCACGCCGTAAGCAGCCGTCACGGAAAGGACGTTGAGGACTCCCGTGAGCAGCGCGAGCGCCACGGAGCGGAACGCGAGCAGCATGATCCCCAGGCAGAGCAGCATCACGAAGCCGATCACCATCGGCAGCCGGTCCTTGAGCGTCTTGGAGAAGTCCGTGGAGAAGGCGGTGGCGCCGCCCACGGCCCACTTGTCGACGTCCGCGCCCTTCAGCGCCTGCGGCGCCAGGTCCGAACGCAGCAGCTTCAGCGTGTCCTTGGCCTGCTTGCCCCCGGCGTCGCCCTTCACGTGCAGTTCGAGGCGCGAGACCCGGCCGTCCTTCGACACCGAGAGGTCCGGCTTGTCCGAATCGGCGAACCGGCCCGTCGCCATGGCCTTGGCGTGCAGCCCGGTCAGGAGCTCCGCGACCTCACCGGAGCGCGCCTTGTCGGCCTGAACGGCGACGGCGTGCGACGTGCCCTCGCTGGGGAAGGCCTCGACCACGCGGTCGTAGGTCTGCATGACCTCGTAGGAGCGCGGCAGGTCCTCGTCGCCGGGCATCTTCAGCTTCATGCCGAGCGCGGGCGCGGCGAGCGCCAGCATCGCCACCAGGCCGATGGTCAGGCACACTCCGGGCGCCTTCAGGACGGGGCGCAGGACGGCCGCCCACAGCTTGCTCTCCTTGCCGACGTTGGTACGCCGCCACAGCAGCGGGATCCGCGGCCGGTCGATCTTGTCACCGAGCCCGGCGAGGGCCGCGGGCAGCGCCGTCAGCGAGCCGAGGACCGCCACCAGGACGACCAGGACGGTGCCGAGCGCCAGCGAGGAGAACAGCATGCTGCCGGAGAGGAACATTCCGGCCATCGCGATGGCCACCGTGAGACCGGAGACGAGCACGGCCCGCCCCGATGTCGCCACCGCGATCCGCAGGGCCGCGTCGGGCGACTTGCCGAGGGCCCGCTCCTCGCGGCGGCGCCGGATGTAGAACAGCGAGTAGTCGACGCCGACGGCGAGCCCCATGAGCAGGATCAGGCTGGCCTGGTTCTCGTTCACGGGGACGACGAGCGAGGTGATGCCGGCGAGCCCCATGGCGAAGACCACCGCGGTGATGCCGAGCAGCACCGGCAGACCCGCGGCGAGCAGCGCGCCGAAGGCCACCAGGAGGATCACCAGGGTCAGCGGCAGGCTGATGAACTCCGCGCGCTGGAAGTCGGCGCCCAGCTTGGCGCTCAACTCCTTGGTCACGGAGCCCTTGCCGAGCTGTTCCACACGCAGGTCCCCGTGGGCCTTCTGCTCCGCCTCGGTGGCCTTCAGCATGGGGCCGACGACGGCCTTGGGCTTCTTCTTGTCGTCGCCGGTGCCGAGGTCGAGGGTGACCGGGAGCAGCACGCTGCGCCCGTCCTTCGCGGTGACCGGGTCGCCGACGCGGGCCACGTCCTCGACGTCGGCGTAGCGCGTGCGCAGCGACTTGACCACGGAGTCGGCGGTGGCGTCGGAGAGCTTGCCGCTGCGCGCCTGGATGAGCACGCGCTCGACGCCCTCGTCGGCGAAGTCCGCGTCGTCCAGCATCCGTTCGGCGACGGCGGCCTGACCGGTCAGGCTGTCGGCGTCCTCCTGATCCTTCACACCGGTGACCATGCTGGCCCCGTACGCGAGGATCACCGCGAGGACCCACAGCAGCAGCGTGGTCTTGCGGTGGGCCATGCTCCAGGCGGCCGTGCGTTCCACGACTCCGCGCGGCGGGGCGCTCCCCGATGGGGCGTCGCGCTGGCGCGCGGCGGCCCTCTGCTGGGATTCCTCGGTCACTGACATCGTCAAAGCTCCTCGTCAGGGGGTACGCCGTGACGCTACGCAGCGGCCCCCCGCGCGGTCAGGCGTGCAGCCACCCATCGACCGGTAGTGCTGCCACCACCGGGGAAGGAAGCGCCTGCACGCTCGGAGAACAGCCGTTGCGCTGCCTAAGATCCCTGGTAGTCGAGTTGGAGACCGGAGGGGCGACGTGAGGCTGAGACCACCGCGGATTCGTGCGGCCTTGTATCGCGTCGCACGCGGACCGCTCGGCCGGGACACCCGCAACGACCTGTTGCAGTTGCTGACGACGCTGGCGATGACGCCGCTGTACTGCGTGCCCGTCATCCTGTTCACGCTGGGCGCCGGCCTCACCCCGCTGCTGCTGCTCGGTCTGCCGCTGCTGCCCCTGGCCATGAAGCTGGCCGGGTGGATCGCCCGGGTCGACCGCGAACGTCTCTACTTCCTGCAGGAGTTGGACATCGACATGCCGCTGGCGCAGTCCGGCGGCGGCTGGAAGGAGCGCCTGGAGCGGCTCTTCGGCCGCCGCGCCTGGCGCGAGTTGGGCTTCACCGGGGTCATGACGATGTGGGGGCTCGGGGTCGGCGGCCTGGTGGTGGGACTGCTCGCGGCGGGCCTGCTGCTTGCGCTGCTCCCCGTGCTCGGCTGGTTCCTGCCGAGCGGCGCCTCGCTGCTCGGCGTGGACCCCTCGACGATCGCCGGGATGGTGCTCGGCCTCGCGATCGGCCTCGCGCTGCTCGCCGCCGGACTCTGGCTCAGCGGGCCGCTGGCCAGGACCGAGTCCACCATGGTCGCCCGGATGCTCGGCGCCAACCGCGTCGACCACCTCGTCCGCCGCATGCTGGACCTGGAGGACAGCCGCTCGCGAATGGTCGACGCGGCCGAGGTGGAGCGCCAGCGCATCGAGCGCGATCTGCACGACGGGGCGCAGCAGCGGCTGCTCTCGGTCGCCATGAGCCTCGGCCGGGCCAAGTCCCGCTTCGACCGGGACCCGAAGAAGGCACGGCAGTTGCTCATGGCCGCGCACGAGGAGGCCAAGGCCGCCATGCAGGAGCTGCGCGACGTCACCCGCGGCCTGCACCCGTCCATCCTCACCGAGCAGGGCATCGAACCCGCCCTGACCACCATCGTGGCCCGCAGCCCGGTCCCCGTCACGCTCTCCATCGGTCTCGCGGAGCGCCCCACGCCGCGGGCCGAGGCGGTCGCGTACTACGTGGTGTCCGAACTGCTCACCAACGTCGCCAAGCACGCCGCGGCCAACCGGGCGGCGGTGCGGGTCTTCCGCGAGGAGAACCTGCTGCGCCTGCTCGTCACCGACGACGGGATCGGCGGCGCCGACGCCGACCGGGGATCGGGCATCCGCGGGCTGCGGGACCGGATCCACGCGGTCGACGGCCATCTCACTCTCACCAGCCCCGCCGGTGGCCCCACCGTCGTCGACGTCACGCTTCCCTGGAAGGCCTGAGCATCAGCATGTTGCGCGTTGTCATCGCGGAAGACTCCGTCCTGTTGCGCAGCGGCCTCGCCAAGCTGCTCATGGACGAGGACATCGACGTCGTGGGGCAGGCCGGGGACGCCGACGAGCTGCTCGCCCTGGTCGCCGACGTCGCGCCGGACCTGTGCCTGGTGGACGTGCGCATGCCGCCCACCCACACCGACGAGGGGCTGCGCGCCGCCCTGACGATCCGCGCGGGCGACCCCCGCCAGCCCGTCCTCGTCCTGTCGCAGTACGTGGAGGCCAGGTACGCCTCCAAGCTGCTCGCCAACGGCAGCGTGGGGCTCGGCTATCTGCTCAAGGACCGCGTCGCCGACGTCGACGAGTTCGTGGCCACCCTGCACCGCGTCGCCGAGGGCGGCACGGCCCTCGACGCCGAGGTGGTCAGCCAGGTCCTCGCGGGCACGCAGAAGCAGGACGGCCTGGCGCCGCTCACCGCGCGCGAACGCGAGGTGCTCGCGCTGATGGCCGAGGGGCTGAACAACGGCGGCCTCGCGGAGCGCCTGTTCATCACCGAACGCGCCGTGGAGAAGCACATCCGCTCCATCTTCACCAAGCTCGACCTGCTCCCCGACGACCAGGGCCACCGCCGCGTCCTCGCCGTCCTGCAGTACCTCGACTCCCTCGCCGACGCTCGCAGATCACCGGAGTGAGCGCCCCTTGTCCCCCACCGAGCCGCGCTGACCATCCAAGACCGGAGTTGGACATGTACGAGACCCTCACCTCGACCGGCTCGGCGCCGAGCCCGGCGGGCCGCCCCCGGCGCTCCGTCGTGCGGCGCGTCATCCGCGTCATCGCGATCCTCACCGGCATCACGCTCGTCGGCGGGGCCGCCTGGTACCTGCTGCTGTTCCTGGTCACCCGCACCGACACCGGCACCTCCGCGATCGACAAGTCGACCCGGAACGTGGTGGTCGACATCGACAGCGGCGACGTCGACATCGACGTGGCCGGACAGGGCGAGAAGCCGGAGCTGCACAAGAAGCTCACGAAGTCGCTGCGCTCGCCCGACGAGAAGATCGAGCAGGACGGCGACACCCTGCGCATCAGCACCGACTGCGGGGAGGGCATGGGCAAGTGCGGCTCCGACTACCGCCTGACGGTCCCGGCCGGCACCCGCGTCAAGGTCGCGACGCGGCTCGGCGATGTGTCCGTGAAGGGCGTACGGGGCTCCGTGGACGCCCGCACGAAGATCGGCGGGGTCCGCCTCGAGCACATCACCGGCGGCCGGCTCGTCGGCTTCAGCAAGACCGGCGCGGTCACCTTCAAGCACGTCGACTTCGACTCCGCCGAGGCCACGTCGAAGCTGGGTGACATCCGGTTCGAGGACATCGAGCCGTTCGAGAGGCTCAAGGCCGTCAGCAAGATGGGCGACGTGGAGCTGCACCTGCCGAAGAACTCGGGGCCGTACGACGTGAACGCCTTCACCAAGATCGGCGACCGGAAGGTGGACATCGACCGGGACTCCTCGTCCGGCACGCCGGTGGAGGCCCGCACGAAGATCGGCGACGTGACCGTGCGCGGCGACTGACGCGCCGACCGACCTCGCCGCCGCCCGGGACCCCCGCCCGGCGGCGGCGCCCGGGCCCGCGGCACCCCCCGCGCCGCAGGCCACACGAAGGACGCCTCCGACACCGTGGTCGGAGGCGTCCTTCGCCCGTTTCACGCGGTACGCCCGCGGTCCGTCCGACCCGCCGGGCGGGGCGGGCCGCGTCAGGACAGCCGGAACCCGAGGTCCGCGTCGATGTCCTGGACGTCCATCTGCGCGCGCTGGAGCGTGCCCGCGTAGTCCCAGTTCACCGACTGCCACGAGGTGAACTGGTCGATGACCCAGATGCCCGACTGGCGGCTGCCGTTTCCGGACAGGCCGTTGCCGCCGAAGGGCAGGTGCGCCTCCGCGCCGACGGTGGAGTTGTTCACGCTGACCATGCCCGCCGTGCAGCGCTCGCGGAAGGAGAAGGCCGTCCGCGCGGAGCCGGTGTAGATCGCGGCCGACAGGCCGTACCCGTGGCCGTTGGCGAGGTCCACGGCATCGTCGAAGGTGTCGTACGCCATGACGGACACCAGCGGGCCGAACGTCTCGGTGCGGTACAGCTCGTCGTCGGGGCGCACCCCGGCCACGATCGCCGGGTGCGCGAACACGCCCGCGTCCGGGTCGCCGACGAAGCCCTTGCGCGGGCTCCCGGAGGTGATCCGGCCGGTCGCGGTGGAGCCGGACACGGTGTGGTGGGGGCGGACGAGGTCCAGGGAGCCGAGGAAGTTCTCCAGGTACCGCTCGCCGATGAGCGGGCCGTAGAACACCTCCTCGCGCCGCGGGTCGCCGACGGTCAGGTCCGCCACGGCCGCGCTGAAGCGGCGCAGGAACTCCTCGTGCACATCGCGGTGGACGATCGCCGTGCCCAGGGACGTGCAGCGCTGCCCGGCGGTGGCGAAACCGCTGAACACCGCGCCCTGGACGGCGAGTTCGAGGTCGGCGTCGTCGGTGACGACCAGCGGGTTCTTGCCGCCGAGCTCCAGGCACGGCGACTGCAGGTGCCGCCCGGCGAGCTCGCTCACCTTGCGGCCCGCGGCCGTCGACCCGGTGAAGCCGATCTTCTGGACGAGCCCCTCTTCGAGCGCCCGCTCCAGGCCCGCGTACGTGGCCTCGCCGTCGGCGTGCACCAGGCGCAGCACGTCCTCGGGCACCCCGCCCGCGGTGAACAGCGCCGCGAGCGCCTCCGCGACGGCGACCGCGGACTCCGACGGCTTCCACACGACGGTGTTGCCGCAGAGGAGCGCCGGTACGAGGTACCAGGCGGGCACGGCGGCCGGGAAGTTCGCCGCCGTCACGATCACGGCGGTGCCCAGCGGCTTGCGGTAGGTGAACAGCTGCTTGTCGGGCATCTCGCTGGGCACGGTCTGGCCGTACAGGCGCCGTCCCTCGCCCAGGAAGAAGTCACAGGTGTCGATGACCTCCTGCACCTCGCCCAGGGCCTCGCCGTAGGGCTTGCCGACCTCCCGGGTGATCAGCGCGGCCAGCGCCTCCTTGTTCTCGGCCACCAGCCGCCCCACGTTCTGCGCGACCCGGCCCCGCAGCGGCGCGGGCAGGGCCGCCCACGCGGTGCGCGCGCCGTGGGCGGCCCGGGCGGCGGCGACCAGGCCGTCCGCGTCGCTCAGCGCCCGCTCGGCGACGATGTCCCCGAGGTCGGCGGGATTGCGCGACACGGTCTGCCGCGCGGGCGCGGCGCTCTTCGACTCAGCCATGTTGGCCAGCCCTCTCTTCACGTGTGAATGCCGACACGCACAGGGACGCGCGTGTCGGCACACGGCCGGAAAGCCGTGTCAATGGACCCTTCGCCACCTTGATTTCCATGTCACAACTTTTGCCGAAGATCGTGACAACGGGTACATCGCCGTCAGGCGGTGGCCGCTCGCTGCTGCTCCCGCTCGGCCAGCAGATAGGCGGCCAGCCGCGCGACCGTCGGGTGGTCCCACACGGCCGTCGGCTCGACCTGGATCCCCAGCCAGTCCTCCACGTCGGCGGCGAAGGCGACCACCGCGACGGAGTCGAGCCCGTACTCCCCCAGCTCCTGCTGGGGGTCGACCGGGGCGTCGAGGTCGGGGACGTACTCGCCGACCCGGTCGACGAGCCAGCGCTCCAGCTCGTCGAGGGTGAGCGTGTCGGAAGCCGTGTTCTCCATCTGAATGCTCCTCAAGTCACGTGCTGCACATGTCGATTGCCGAATGTGCCGATTGGCGCATATGTCGGTAGCCGCACGCGTCGGTTGCCGCGCATGCGGAAGGGGCTTGCTCGGCCGGGCCGGTCGGCGGTGGGCCGACCGGCCCGGTCAGCGGTACTGGCGCGCGGAGAGGCCGAAGCTCACCGTGCGGTCGTCGCGGCTGAGGAGTTCGTCGACGAGGGCGCCCTCCACCTCGGACGGCACGTCCTCGGGCCGTCCCGTCGCGATGCCCTCCAGGCGGGTCAGGGCGGCGACGAGCCACTCCGGGCGGGCCAGGAAGTCGTCGCCGGGCGCGTGCCGCCACACCCCGACGCACGCGGCGGCGGCGAGCGCCGTGGTGTACCGGGCGGCGAGGTCGCGGACCTCGACGGTGGCCGCGATCGACAGGTCACGGGGCTTCAGGCCCGCGCAGGCCTCGGTGAGTTCGCGCATCCCGCGGATCTGACGCTCAATCAGGGGCCGTAGCGGCGCCGGGACGTCGTCGTCGAGCGCGGCGTTGAGCGCCATCACGAGGCCGTCCTTGCCGCCCGCGGTGACGCGCAGGCCCGGCAGGTCGAGCGGCGGGAGTTCGGCGTCGGGGACGAACAGGGCGGCCGGGGCGGGGGCCGCGTCCCGCCACGAGCGGCGGGCGAGCACCGGCAGTTGCGGCAGCACCGCGGACAGGCAGGCGGCGCGGGCGATGTGCCCGAAGCCGACCGGCTTGATGTCCCGTGCCATCTTCTGGAACACCCCGTGCTGCCCGTCGCGGCGGTAGAACTCGGAGCCCATCACCAGCGACAGCTGCTCGAACGCGTCGAGCGTCACCCCGGCCAGGAGGTACTTCACGGCGGGCGCGTAGGCGCTGCCGGACTCCGGCAGGGCGTGCAGCGACCGGGCGGCGACCGTTGCGAACGCCTCGCACAGGAGCAGGTCGGCGAAGGTGTTGGCCAGGGTGGTGCGCACCATCGGGATGGACGCGGCGTCGCGGCCGTAGAGGCGGCGCTCTCGTACGTGGTGCAGGGTGACGCGCAGCCCGGTGTCCAGCATCGCCGTGCTCATCGCGGGCATGGCGATGCGGGTCAGCTGGAAGGCGCGGTTGGCCGTCTCCAGGCCGGTGCCGGGGGCGCCGAGCAGCGCGTCCTCGTCGACGGCGAAGGCGTCCACGTCGATGCCGCCGAGGCGTACGCCGCGCATCCCGACGGAGCGGAAACGGGGCAGGAACCGCACCCGGTCCGGGTCGAGTCCGGCCGTCGGCACGAGCAGCTGCGAGCAGGAGCGGGGGCCGCCGGAGGGGTCGGTGCGGGCCAGGAACACCATGGCGTCGGCCCGGTCCAGGTTGGTGATGGACTCCTTGCGGCCGCTCAGGACGAGGCGGCCTTCGGCGGGCGTGGCCGCGAACTCGACGGAGCCGATGTCGTTGCCGTGCGCGAGCTCGTGGAACGCGCAGGAGACCTTGTGGCCCGCGAGCAGCAGTTCGGCGGTGTCGCGCCGCTGGTCGGGCGAGCCGGCGGTCCAGACGTTGACCGCGCCGAGCAGGGAGCTCGAGCAGTGGCCGAGGCCGAGGCTCGGGTCGCGCCGGTAGACGGACCGCATCAGCTCGATGAGGTGGTCGACGCGTTCGAGGCGGCCGCCGAGCGCGCCGGGCACGAACTCGGAGAGGATCCCGAACTCGTCGAGGGCGCTCGCGCCGCCGACCGGGACCTCCTCGCGTTCGTCGGCGGTCAGGACGGCGGCGAACCCGGCACCGGCCGCGGCGTCGAAGGGGTCGCCGAGGCGTTCCTCGAGCGCTTCCATGCGTGCGTGGACGTCACTCATGCGGACACCTCCAGCGGCGTGCCGAACAGGGAGATACGGGCGCCGTCGTCGCTGAGGAGCAGGCGGCCGAGTTCGTCGAAGACGCCGTTCGCCTCCGGGGTCCTGTCGCCGAGGCCTTCGAGGACCAGGGCGAGCGCGCCGCGCAGCCACAGCCCGTCGCGCCACGCGGGGCGGTCGTGGGCCTGCGGGTTGGCGACCCACACGGCGAGTGCCGCGGCCCCGGCGAAGCACCATTCGTACCGCTCCGCGAGCCGCATCGTCGCCGTCGCGGGCAGGCCCGCGGCCGGTCGGACCGCGGCGATCCGCGCGCCGAGGTCGCCGTGGGCGTCGAGCAGACGGGCGGCGAGGCGGTCGGCGCCGCCGGGCGGCTCGGCGGTGAGGGCGGCGACGAGTTCGCCGAGGGCGCCGAGGACCGAGTCGCGGCGCGGCATCACGCCGAGGCGGGTCAGGTCGAGGGCGGCGGGCTCGTGGTCCGCGCGCAGCCATTCCCGTACGGGGCGGCCGGTGCCAGGGCGCGGGCGGCGGCCGGGCCGCAGGGCGGGCAGGCTCGTCGCGAGGGCGCTGCGGTTGACCCAGGTGCTGCCGTCGAAGATGCCGACGACCTGGTGGTCCCGCTCGATCTTGGCGAAGCCGCCGTAGCCGTCCACGCCGGTCAGGAACGAGCGGGCGCCGAGCAGTTCACCGACGAGGCGGAGCTGGCCCTGGACGAGGGTCGGGACCAGCGCCTTGGTGATCGCGGACACGGTGCCCAGCTCTTCGGGCACCTCGTGGGCGGCGCGTGCCGCCGTGAACGAGACGGCCTCGGCGAGCAGTTGCCGGGCCACGGCGCGGCCCGCGACGGCGCGGGCGTGCGGCAGGTCGGCCAGGCGCCTGCCGTGCAGTCGGCGCTCGGCCAGGAAGTTCCGGCCGATCTCCAGGGCGTGGTCGCCCGCACCGAGGGACAGCGCCACGCAGGCCACACGGGTCAACTGGAGCGACTTCAGAACGAGTTCGAGGCCGCCGCCGACGGTTCCGATGAGCGCGTGGGCGGGTACGCGGGCGTCACGGAACTCCACGCCGCTGATGTCGGCGCTGCGGATGCCGTGCGTGGGCACCTTCGGCAGGTGGCGCACGGTGCCGCGGGGCGTGGCGTCCTTGTCCACCAGGAAGACACTGAAGCCGCGCGGTCCGCCGCCGGGGTCGGTGCGGGCGAGGACGCAGACGAAGCGGCCGCGGGTCGCGTTGTTCACGGGCCACTTGCGCCCCGACAGGCGCCAGCCGGAGCCGTCGCGGACCGCGGTGACCTCGCCGGAGAGCAGGTCGCTGCCCCGGTCCGGCTCGGTGAGCCCCCAGGCGACGGGCTCGCCCGCGAGGACGTGCCGGGCGAGGGAGGCCGCCGCCGCGCTGTCGCCCGCGGCCCACACCGAGGCGGTGCCGAGGAAGGTCTTGCCGTGCGCGACGGCGACGGTCAGGTCACGGGCCGCCACCGCGCGCAGCAGGCCGTGCACCTCGTCCAGGCGCTCCAGACGGCCGCCGTGCCTGCCGGGGACGTAGTGGTCGGGCAGCCCCCACTGGTCGAGGGCCGCGCAGGCCTGGGCGGGGAACGTCTCGGCCTCGTCGTGCGCGGCGAGCAGCTCCGGGTCGAAGGGGCCGCCGGGCCGCGACCAGAGGTCGACCTCCGCGGCCAGCTCGGATGTACTCAACTCAACTCTCCTGTCACGGATGCGGCCGGCTCGGCCCGCTCCTGGTAGCCGTCGGACCACAGCGGCTGCAACGCGCCATCGAGGTACAGCGCGCGCATCGCGGACCGCTGGACCTTGCCGCTGGTGGTGCGCCGCACCCCGCCGCGCCGCATCAGCAGCACCGAGTGGGCGCGCAGCCCGAACTCGCGGGACACGGTGTTGCGCATCCGCTTGGCGAGCGCGGCCAGTTCGTCGTCCGGGGCGCGGCGGCGGACCTCGTGGATGACCACGAGCTGCCCGTCGTCGCTGTCGTCCGCGGGTACGGACACCACGGAGCCGACGGTGTCGCGCAACGGCTCGTGGTGCAGGCGCAGTTCGTGCTCGATGTCGTGCGGGTAGACGTTGCGGCCCCGGATGATCATCATTTCCTTGATGCGTCCGGTGATGTACAGCTCCCCTGCGACGAGCACGCCGAGGTCCCCGGTGCGCAGGAACCCGCCCTCGTCGCCGAGGCGTTGGCCGAACGTCGCGCCGGTCACCTCGTCGTTGCGCCAGTAGCCGCGCACGACCGAGTCGCCGCGCAGCCAGACCTCGCCGATCTGCCCCGGCGGCAGTTCCTCCAGGTTCGCCGGGTCGACGATCCTGGCCTCGATGTCGAGCAGCGCGCCGCAGCTCACCAGGGTGCGGGCCGGGCCGTCGGCGGCCGGTTCCAGGCGGCCGCGCTCCAGGGCGCCGGGGTCGCAGCGCAGCACGACAGGGGTGCGGCGCGGGGAGCTGGAGACGAGCAGGGTCGCCTCCGCCATGCCGAAGCACGGCGCGAACTGCTCGGGCCGGAACCCGGCGGGCGCGAACCGCTCGGCGAAGTCGTCGAGGACGCTGGCCTTGACCGGCTCCGAGCCGCTGACGGCGTACTTCCAGCGGGACAGGTCGAGTCCCTCGACGTCCTTCTCGGCGACGCGGGTGACGCAGAGTTCGTACGCGAAGTTCGGCGCGGCCGAGACGGCGATGTCGAAGTTCTGGATCAGCTCGAGCCAGGCCCGGGGCCGCCGCAGGAAGGCGGCGGGCCGCATCAGGACGCAGCCGTGCCCGGCGAGCAGCGGGGACAGGATCAGCCCCATCAGGCCCATGTCGTGGTAGTTCGGCAGCCAGCCGCCGAACGTCTCGCCGTCGGCCAGCGGGAACGCCGCGTCCGTGGTCGCCGCGTTCGCGAGCAGGTTGCCGTGCGTGACGATGCTGCCCTTGGGGTCGTTCGTCGAGCCGGACGTGTACTGGAGCACGGCGACGGCCTCGCGGTCGGCGGCGTGCACGGCGAAGTCGTCGGCGCGGCGGCCGAGGTCGATGCTCGGGGAGAGCACCGGCGCGCTGATGCCCTGCTGTTCGCTCCAGGCGAGGACGTCGTCGCGCTCGTCGGGCGCGGTCAGCACGCAGCCGATGTCGGCGTCGTGGGCGATGCCGCGCACCCGGCGCTGGTCCTGCTGGTAGCGCCCGGGCATCGAGGAGGGCACCGCCACCAGGCCCGCGTAGAGGCAGCCGAGGACGGCCGCGACGAACTCGGCCGAGGTCGGCTGGAGCAGCAGGACGCGCGCACCCACCGGGCACACCTCGCGCAGGTCGCGCGCGAACACACGGGCCGCCTGGTCGAGTTCGGCGAACGTGAGCCGTTGGGCGGACGCGGGGTCCGTGGGGTCGCTGACGATCACGACGGCCTGCCGGTCGCCGATCTCGTGCGCGTGCCGTGCGAAGACCTCGGACACGCTGGTCGCACCGGGAAGGTCCACCATGCTTCGTGTACTCCTGAGTCAAGGGGTCGAGGAGCCGCTGGTCACCGTCAGGACGGCGGTGGGCACGGGCAGTCGGGGGCGCGGCCCTCACGGGCGGCCCCCGTCCCTCCCGTCACGTACAGCACACCGATCCGCTCTATGCGGTTTCTATAAGCGGTTCCATGAGCGGTGCCGCGCGGCTCGATCACCCCTGGACGGCGCCCCGTACACTCGATCTTCCGTTCGATCCGGAGGAGGCGGGGCGACAACCACCGGACGGCCAGGGGCAGTACGAGCAGGGGGGCTCGCAAGCGATGGAATTCCGCATTCTCGGACCGGTCGAGGCGAGCGCGGACGGCGCCGTGGTCACGCTGTCCGGCGCCAAGATCCACACCGTGCTCGCCACGCTGCTGCTCGCCCGCGGGCGTCCCGTGACGTACGAGCAGTTCAGCTCCCGGCTCTGGGGCTTGACGCCGCCGTCCTCGATGCACGCGCAGATCCATTCGTACATCCACAAGCTGCGCAAGAGCCTCGGCCCTGCCGCGCGATTGACCCGACAGCACCGGGGCTACCAACTCGACGCCGACGACTCGGTCTTCGACCTGGTGCAGTTCGAGGAGCTGACGGAGGCCGGGCGCCGCGCGGCCGACCGCGGCGACCAGCGCACGGCGACGGCGAAGCTGACGGCCGCGCTGCGGCTCTGGCGCGGCACCCCGCTCGCGAACGTCACCGAGCATCTCGCCGAGCTGGAGCGCCCGCCGCTGGAGGAGGCGTACCTGACCACGATCGAGCAGCGGGTCACAGCCGACCTGGCGCTCGGCGCGGACGCCCGCCTCGTCCCCGAACTGACGGTCCTGGTACGGGAACACCCCCTGCGGGAACGTTTCCGTGCCCAGCTCGTCATCGCCCTCGGCCGCAGCAACCGCCAGGCCAAGGCGCTCCTCACGTACCACGAGGGGCGGAGGCTGCTCGCGGAGCAACTGGGCGTGGATCCGGGGCCGGAGCTGTCGGAGGCGTATCAGTCGGTGCTCGAGGAGGGGACACCATCCGTCTCCCCCACGGCCCCGGCCCCGGCCGCGCCGGCAACAGCCTCCGAGTGGCCGAGACCCAAGGCGGTGTTCCTGCCGCCGAACCTCGATCCCTTCCTGGGCCGGGCGGCCGAACTCCGCGCCGTCGAGCGGAAGGTCGCGGCAGCGGCCGAAGCCACGGGGACGAACGCGGGGACGGCCTCCTCGACGGACTCCCCGACGGACGCTCCCGCCGACCCCACCCCCACCCCCACCCGCATCCTCATCACCGGCCCGGTCGGCTCGGGCCGCACGGCGCTCGCGGTCCGGGCCGCCCACGCCCGCGCGGACCTGTTCCCGGACGGCGTCCTGTTCGCACGGGCCACGGCGCCGGACGGCGCCCCGCACAGCGCGAAGTACCTGCTCACCCTGCTCCTCACCAGCCTGGACGAGCGCCCCCCGCCGGACGCCGACGCGCCCGAACTGCTCCGCAGGTACCGCCTCGCGTCGCATGACCGCCGCCTGCTCGTCGTCCTGGACGACGTGGTCGCGGAGCAGGACGTCGAGCAGTTCGTGCCGAACAGCCCCCACGCGGCAGTCATCCTGACCGGCGACCGCAGGCTGCCGACAGTGACCCACGAGGACACGGTGTGCCTCGGACCCCTTGCGAGCGCCGACGCCGTGGAACTCCTCGCCGCGATCGGCGGCCGGGAGACGGTGCTCGGCAACCCCGCGGCGGCGCGGAAGATCGTCGCGTACTGCGACGGACTCCCCCTGGCCCTGCGCCTGGTCGGCGCGCGCCTCGCGGCACGGCCGCTGTGGACCGTCGCCGACCTGGCGGCCCGCCTCGCCGACCCGGCCCGCCGCCTGCGCGAGCTGGGCTACGGCGGGCAGAGCCTGCACGGCACGCTGATGGCGGCGGTACGCCGACTGCCCGAGGACGTACGGGCGCTGCTGCCGCGACTGGGCGCGCTGTCCGGGCCGGAGCGGGGGTCGGGGCGCGGCGCGGGTGACGGGCCGGATGCCGGGCCGGAGTTCGGCGCGGCGGACCTCGTCGGGGATCCGGGTCTGGAGCCGGTCGTCGAGGCGGGGTTGGAGCAGCTGGCCGACGCGTGGCTCGTGGTGCCCTCGGCGCACGACGAGCGGGGCAGGACGCGGTTCCGGTGCACCGCCCTCACGCGTCTCGTCGCCGAGGAGCTGGCGACCGGGCCGGGAACGGGCGAGGACCGGGGCACACAGGGCGCACGGGACGCGAGGCCCGCGCGTCCGCTCCCGCACCCCTGACGTACGCTGCCGCGATGACTTCTCCACAGCGGCGTGACCAGGGACAGGACCGGGACGAGGACGGTGTGCTGCTGCCGCGGCTGCGGTTCCTGAACGTGCTGGTGCGGGGCACCTTGTACGGGGTCGCGGGCAACGTCGTGCCGCTGGTGGGGCTCGGCCTCGTCGAGGACCACGCCGAACGCCGGACGTTCCTCGCCGTCGTGTCCGGACTCGGGCTGATAGCGGGTGCTTTCTGCCTCCTGGTCGGCCTGTTCTTCTGGTCGGCGTGCGGCAGCGACGTCCGCCGCTGGCGCGACCTGCGCACGATCACGGGCCAGACCGAGGCCGTCACCGTCATGGCCCCGGCCCTCGTCCGCCTGGGCATGACCGGCCTGCTCCTCTTCCCCGGCGCCTACGGGCTGTACCACCTGGTCGACAACGCCGCGTACGACAGCTGGCTCTACGGAAGCTGACCGCGCGCCGGAAGCGGCCGAGGAGTCGCGCCGGGGCGCCCCGGAAACGCCCGAGGGGCCGAACCGGATTTCTCCGGCTCGGCCCCTCGATCACGACTTCAACAGTCGGGACGACAGGATTTGAACCTGCGACCCCTTGACCCCCAGTCAAGTGCGCTACCAAGCTGCGCCACGTCCCGTCGTGTTCCTCGCGGTGTCCCGCGTGATCACGTAGGTAGAACTCTACCGCACGCCGCGGGGTGGTCCGGTGCGCGTGGGTCCCGGCGGGCGCGAGGGGTGTGCCCCGGCCTGCCTCGGGATGCGGGACGCGGGAGAATCGGCACATGACTGGCGCACTTGGACCGGACGGCGCGGGGCGCGGCCGTGACCGTGACGCGGAGGGGCGGGCCCGCAACGCCCGGCCGCGCGACGGGCTTGGGCGGCCGTTGCCGTACGGCTCCGACGGGGTGGAGCGGCAACCGGAGGGCGTGGTGCGCACCCCTCGTGAGACCGTCGCCGAGGCGCAGGCGCTCCTCGACGCCGGGCGGCCCTTCCACGCGCACGAGGTGTTCGAGGACGCCTGGAAGTCCGGGCCCGAGGAGGAGCGCGGCCTGTGGAAGGGGCTCGCGCAGCTCGCCGTCGGGCTCACGCACTCCGCGCGCGGCAACACCACGGGCGGGGCCCGGCTGCTGCGGCGGGGTGCGGGCGCCGTCTCGGCGTGGACCGAGGAGTCGGCGGGGCGGCAGCGGCCGTACGGCATCGGCGTACCGGAACTGGTCCTGTGGGCGCGGGACTTGGCGGCGCGGGTGGAGCGGGACGGGCAGCTCGCGGACGCCGCCGCCTGTGCTCCCACGTTGTGCCCCGGCGATGACGGCGGTGGTGAGCGCGCCGCGGGCGGCCGGGGTGCGGGCGGCGGCGCCCGGAGCTGAGGACGCGGCGACAGCTCCGCGCCGGGCGAGGGTTCCGCACCCGGCGCAGGGACGCGTGGACCGGTGCGGCACACTCGGCCCGTGCGAAAGATTCATGTCATCGGCATCGGCGCGGGCGACCCCGATCAGCTGACCCTGCAGGCGGTCAAGGCGTTCGGGGACACCGACGTGTTCTTCATCCTCGGCAAGGGCGAGGAGAAGGCGGACCTCGTGGCGCTGCGCCGGGGCATGCTCGACGCGCACCGGCCGGACGGGAACTATCGGGTCGTCGAGGCCCGTGACCCCGAGCGCGACCGCACGGCGGACGGCGCGGACTACTCGCACGCCGTCGGCGACTGGCGCAGTCGCCGCGCCGACATCTACGAGCGGCTCATCACCGACGAGCTGGGCGCGGACCAGACGGGGGCGTTCCTCGTGTGGGGCGATCCCGCGCTGTACGACAGCACGATCGGGATCCTGGAGGAGGTGCTCGGGCGGGGTGCCGTGGCCTTCGGCTACGACGTCGTCCCCGGCATCAGCAGCGTCTCGGCCCTCGCCGCCCGCCACCGCACCGGCCTGAACCGCGTCGCGCGCCCCGTGCAGATCACCACGGGCCGCCGCCTCGCCGACGAGGGCTTCCCGGCCGGGGTCGACGACGTGGTGGTGATGCTGGACGCCCGGCAGGCCTTCCGGCGGTACGCCGACCGCGATGACGTCGAGATCTTCTGGGGCGCCTACATCGGCACCCCCGACGAGATCCTGGAATCGGGGCCGCTCCCGGAGGCCGCGCCTCGCATCGAGCGGCTGCGCGCCGAGGCCCGCGCCCGCAAGGGCTGGATCATGGACACGTACCTGCTGCGCAGGCGCACGGACGGCTGACCCGCCCCGCTGCCCCCGCGCGGGCACCGGCCCGGAGCCCCGTCACCGGACCGGACGGCCCCGCATGCACACCCCCGGTGCGGGTGTGAGGGTGAGGCTGTGACCGTTACCGATCAGCCCGTGGCCGCGGCGGAACAGGGGCCGCCGGTCCTGGACAAGCGCCGGCGCAATGTCGTCTTCGTGACGATCATGCTGGGCGTCCTCCTCGCCGCGCTCGACCAGACGATCGTGGGAACCGCGCTGCCGACGATCGTGTCGGACCTCGGCGGGGCCGAGCACATGTCGTGGGTCGTGACGTCGTACCTCCTGGCGGAGACGGTCGCGACGGTGCTCGTGGGCAAGTTCGGCGACCTGTTCGGGCGCAAGATCGTGTTCCAGGTGTCGGCGATCGTCTTCATCACCGGCTCGTTCCTGTGCGGCCTCGCCACGAACATGACGCTGCTCATCGCCTGGCGGGCGCTGCAGGGCATCGGCGCGGGCGGTCTGATGGTCACGGCGATGGCGCTGATCGCCGATGTCATCCCGCTGCGGGAGCGCGGCAAGTACCAGGGCGCGATCGGCGCGGTCTTCGGTGTGTCCACGGTCATCGGGCCGCTGCTCGGCGGTCTGTTCACGGACCATCTGACCTGGCGCTGGGCGTTCTACGTCAACGTTCCCATCGCGATCCTCGTGGTCGCGGCGGCGGCCCGCACGATCCCGGTGGTGAAGTCGGCGTCGCGGCCCGTCATCGACTATCTGGGCATCGCCCTGGTGGCGGTCGGCGCGAGCGCGCTGATCCTCGCGACGAGCTGGGGCGGCAACGAGTACGCGTGGGGCTCGGGCGTCATCATCGGGCTCTTCGCGGGCGGCCTGGCGGCGCTCGCGGGCTTCTGCTGGGTGGAGACGCGCGCGGCCGAGCCGATGCTGCCCATGCGGCTCTTCGCGAACCCCGTCTTCACGGTCTGCTCCGTGCTCAGCTTCATCGTCGGCTTCGCGATGCTCGGCGCGATGACGTTCCTGCCCACGTATCTGCAGTACGTCGACGGGGACTCGGCCACGATCTCCGGCGTGCGGACGCTGCCGATGGTCGTCGGCCTGCTCATCGCGTCGATCTTCAGCGGCAACGTGGTCAGCAAGACGGGCACGTACCGGATCTTCCCGATCGTGGGCTCCCTGGTGATGGCGCTCGGCCTGTTCCTGCTGTCGCTGATGGGCAGCGAGACCAGTACGTGGCTGGAGTCGCTTTACATGTTCGTGCTCGGCGCCGGGATCGGCCTGTGCATGCAGGTGCTCACGATCGCCGTCCAGAACACCGTCGCCTACGCCGACCTCGGCACCGCGACGTCCGGCGTCACCTTCTTCCGCACGCTGGGCAGCTCGTTCGGGACGGCCGTGTTCGGCACGATCTACGCCAACACGCTCGCCCCGAACCTGCGGGACGGGGTCGCGGAGGCCTCCCGTACCGGCGCCGCGCCGCCGGACGCCGTCGCGAAGGCCTCACAGAGCCCGCAGGGGCTGCACGACCTGCCGGGCGCGGCGGCGGCACCGCTGGTCAAGGCATACGCGGACACGCTCCAGACGGTGTTCCTGTGGACCGTGCCGGTCGCGCTCGTCGGATTCGTCGTGGCCCTTTTCCTCAAGCAGGTCGAGCTGCGCGACAGCGCGCGGATGAGCTCGTCCGACCTTGGCGAGGGGTTCGCGTCACCGCAGTCGGGCGACTCCGGCCGACTCCTGGAACTCGCCGTCGGCAACATCCTGCGCGAGAAGGGCCCGCAGACCGCGCGCGCCGTCATCCAGCGGTCCGACACGCGTCTGGACATGGCCGGGGCGTGGGCGGTGATGCAGGTCGCCCTGTTCACCCGGATGGTCGGCCACGCCAACCTGAACCTCATCGCGGCCCGCCGCCAACTGCCGCCCGAGGTCCTGGTGCCCGTGTTCGACCGCATGGTCGAGGAGGGCTATCTGAGCCGCACCGGGACGCTGTTCCAGCACACGGCCGCGGGCGCGCGGGAGGCCGAGGTGATCGGAGCGGCGTGGGGGGCGTGGCTGCGCGAGCAGTTGGAGAAGGGCGGCGGCCGCGCCCTGGAGGACACGGCCGGGGGCGACGGGAAGCTGATGGCGGCGGTCGACGCGATCGCGAAACGGCTCCTCGCGGAGGACCTCGCGCACGGTCTCGCGCTCGACCGGGGGCAGACGGTGCGCCCGGTGGCGAAGACGTCGGCCTAGGGCGCCCTCCGCGTCAGCGCAGCAGGAGCTGGAGCCCGCCGAGGACCGTCGCGCCGATGACGAGCTGTTCGAAGAGCCGCTGGTTGATGCGGTGCACGCACGCCTTGCCGATGAGGGCGCCCGGGATCACGAACAGGACGAGGGCGGCGTCGAGCAGCAGCGAGGGTCCGTCGATGAGGCCGAGGCCCACGCTGAAGGGCACCTTGGAGGTGTTGACGATGAGGAAGAACCACGCCGAAGTGCCGAGGAAGCTCAGCTTCTTGAAGCCCGCCGAGAGCAGATACATCGACATGACGGGTCCGCCCGCGTTGGCGACCATCGTGGTGAAGCCGCCGAGCACGCCGTAGGAGGGCGCCGCGATCCTGGCCGTCGCCCGCGCCGTCCCGCCCTCGTCGTCCGCCGGGGCGCCGGTCGCGGCCGACCTGCGTCGCCACGTCGTCACGGCGGCCATGAGCAGCAGGATCGCCCCGATCGACGTACGCATCATGGCGTCGTCGGCGAACATCAGGAACACCGTGCCCACGGCGACGCCCGCGCCGACCGCGGGGAAGAGCCGCCACAGCGTGGGCCAGTGGGCGTGTCTGCGGTAGGTGAGGACGGCGAGGACGTCCCCGGCGATGAGGATCGGAAGGAGCACGCCCGTCGACGCGCGGGCCGGGAGGACCGCGGCGAAGACGGCGAGGCTGATGGTGTTCGCGCCGCTGACGGCGGTCTTGGAGAAGCCGACGACCCCGGCGGCCAGGGCCAGGGCGCCGAACTCCCAGACGGTCAGGGCGGACAGGGCGGAGGTGGCGGCGGAGGCGTCCATGCTGGGCACCGATGGTATGCCCAAGCACTTTGTGGCGGGGCGGGCCGGGGTCGGTCCCGTGCGGCGGGCGCGGTGGCGGGGTCGGTCCCGTGCGACGAGCGCGGTGGCGGGGTCAGTCCCGTTCGACGAGCAGGGCGGTGCCCTGGCCGACGCCCACGCACATCGTGGCGAGGCCACGGGTGGTGCCGGTGCGGCGCATGCGGTGCAGGAGCGTGGTGAGGATGCGGGCGCCGGAGCAGCCGAGGGGGTGGCCGAGCGCGATGGCGCCGCCGTCGGGGTTGACCAGGTCCGGGTCGATGCCGAGGGCGTCCACGCAGGCGAGCGCCTGGGCCGCGAACGCCTCGTTGAACTCGGCCTCCTGGATGTCGGCGACGCTCCAGCCGACCCGGGCCAGGGCCTTTCGGGTGGCGGGCACGGGGCCGATGCCCATCACGTCGGGGTGCACTCCGGCGGAGGCGCCCGTCGCGTACCGGCCGAGGGACTCCAGGCCCAGGTCGTTCAGGGCCTCCTCGCTGACCAGGAGCAGGCCCGCCGCGCCGTCGTTCATGGGCGACGCGTTGCCCGCCGTGACGGTGCCACCCGCGCGGAACACCGGACGCAGTCCGCTGAGCTTCTCGTACGAGGTGTCCTCGCGGATGCTCTCGTCCGCGTCGAGGACCGTGCCGTCGGGGGTGGTGACGGGCAGGAGTTCGGCGTCGAAGTGGCCGTATCTGCGGGCGGCGGCGGCACGCTGGTGGCTGCGCAGGGCGAAGGCGTCCTGGCGCTCGCGGGAGACGCCGTGCCGGGCCGCGACCTCCTCGGCCGTCTCGCCCATGGAGAGGAGCCCGTGCAGCTCCTTCATCCTCGGGTTGACCAGGCGCCAGCCGAGGCGGGTGTCGGCGGTCTCCATGCGGTGCGGCAGGGTCTCGTCGGGGCGCGGCAGGACGAAGGGGGCGCGGCTCATGGACTCGGAGCCGCCCGCGAGCACGATGTCGGCGTCGCCCGCGGCGATGGTCCGCGCGGCCAGGGTGACCGCCTCCAGGCCGGAGGCGCACAGGCGGTTCACCGTGGCGCCGGGGACGGAGTCCGGGAGTCCGGCGAGGAGGACGGCCATGCGGGCGACGTTGCGGTTGTCCTCGCCCGCCTGGTTGGCCGCGCCCCAGTAGACCTCGTCGACGCGGGCCGGGTCGAGCCCCGGCAGGTCGGCGAGCAGGCCGCGGACGACGGTGGCGGCGAGGTCGTCCGGGCGGACGGCGGAGAGGGCACCGCGGAGCCGCCCGATCGGCGTGCGGCGGGCGGCGGCGAAGTGGACGGTGCGCACTGGGCGGCTCCGAGACATGAGCGGTTTAATTAGCGCTGCTAGTTTCGGAGTGTACGGGGGATCTCAGGCGGCCGTCCAGGCACGGAAGACACCGACGCAGCCGTGGACGGTCAGCTCGTGCCGGTCGAAGTGCAGGTCGAGCTGGGCGCGCAGGTCGTCGAGGGCGTCGGCGTCGTTGTGGAACGCGCCCCGCTTGTTCAGTGTCCGCATCGCCCGGCGCGCGGAGCCGGACACCGGCACCCCGGCCGAGAGGACCGTGGTGCCGAAGACGATACCGCCGGGACGGACCACGGCCGCGGCGTGCGCCAGGGCGATCCCCTTCTCCCGCAGGGTGCCCGGAACGCAGTGCAGCAGATAGCTCATCCCGACCGAGTCGTGGGACCGCGCGGCCACCGGCAGGGGTTCCAGTATGTTCGCGCGGACCGTCTCGACCCGGTGGCGCCGGAGCCGGTGCGCCGTGTGGGCCAGGGAGTTGCGGTTGAGGTCGACCAGCGTGATCCGCGGGTCGGGCACCGGGAACCGGGCGTGGTGGAGCAGATAGCCGGTGCCCACGCCGATGTCCATGTGGCGCGCGCCGACACAACTGTCGTACAGGCTCCGGGACACCGCCGACGGGCAGCGCCAGAGGAGGGGCGCCGTGCCCCGGTACACCAGGAGGTCGTAGAGGGTGAGAAACGGCTTCGAGTATCCGGACTGCCCGTCGATGACCCCTTGGTCGAGGTGCTGGTCGAGGGGCTTGCCGGCGTGGGCGCCTTCGGACGTCATCATGCTCCTTCAGAGGTGACGGGCTGCTGGGTCGGTGCGGGCCGGGGGGTGCCCTGCGGGCCGCCGAGCCAGTCGGCCACCGCGCGCAGGGCGGGCCCGCTGTGCTCGCGGATGATCGAGAAGTGTGTTCCGGGGGTGTCGACGGCCGTGTGCGGCAGGTGCCAGCGCGCGAGCCGGTCCGCCGGTGTCCCGGGCGTGCCGGATGTTTCCGGGGCGTCCGGGGCCTGCGGCTCGGCGGGCGTCCGCGGCTCGTCGTCGAGGGGGTCCTGCGAGGCCCGTACGAGCAGGGTCGGCGCGCTGATCTCGGTCGGGGTCCAGGCCCGGAACAGACCGGCGTAGTGCGCCATCGCGGTGAGGTACGCGTCGTCACCTGCCTCCTGGGTCCAGAGCCCGTCCGGTGCCCCCGAGGCGCGGGCCCGTTCGATGCGGGCGTGCAGGTGCGGGAGCATCGGGCTGGTGGGCCAGTGGCTGTCGAGGAGGACGACGGCGTCGGGGCCCGCGCCGCGTGCTTGGAGCGCGGCGGCGGTGGCGTGGGCGATCCAGCCGCCCGCCGAGTACCCGAGCAGGACGACGGGACCGCCGTCGGCGCACTGTGCGGCACCGTCCGCCAGCAGGTTAGCCAGCGCGTCGACGGACGCGGGCAGCGGCTCCCGCCAGTCGAAGCCCGGCACCGGCTGGACCCAGACGTCGTGCTCGCCCCCGGACGCGGCGGCGAGCCGCGCGTACTGGGACGCGCCCGCGCCGACGGCGAACGTCGGGAAGCAGACGAGGCGCGCGGCGGCTCCGCGCGCGAGCCGGACGTGCGGTGGCCGCAGCCGCTCCTCGGGGGTGTCGAAGGTGGGCCGGAACGCCGCGACGTGGCGCACCAGTTCCTGGAACTCCTCGGTGCGGCCCAGTTCGCTCGCACGGGCGAGCAGGGGGCCGAGGATGAGGCGTGCGGCGCCGGTGTCGCCGGGTGCCGTGCCTGTGACTTCTCCTGTGCCGCCCGGGCCCGCACCCGCGTCCGCAGCATCGCCTCCGCCTCCGACCCCAGCCCCGACCCCAGCCCCGGCCTCGGCCGCGGTAGGTGTGGCCGCCCACAGTGCGACCAGGTGCCCGGTCAGCGCGGCGACGGTCGGGTGCTGGAAGACGAGGGCCGGGGGGAGCCGCAGCCCGGTGTCCGCGCCGAGCCGGTTGCGCAGGTC
This sequence comes from Streptomyces sp. NPDC127108, assembly GCF_042677545.1. NCBI lineage: Bacteria > Bacillati > Actinomycetota > Actinomycetes > Kitasatosporales > Streptomycetaceae > Streptomyces > Streptomyces sp. NPDC127108. The sequence continues at coordinate 85,762 of NZ_JBHXTE010000016.1, forward strand.
CACCGCCGTCAGCGAGTCGAACCCCAGCTCTGGCAGGGGCCGTTCGTCGTCGAGGGCGTCCGGGTCGGCCAGCCTCAGGACCGCCGCGACGTGCGTGCGGACGAGGGCGGCGACCAGACCGGGCCGCTCGTCGTCGCCCGCCGCCGCGAGGCTTTGCCTGACCTGGCGTCCCTGGTCCGCCCGCGCCGCGCCGGGTGCGGGCCGCCCGGCCGCGCCGATCGGAAGGCCGGTGCCCTCGGGCCAGTACCGCTGGTGCTGGAAGGCGTACGTGGGCAGGTCCACCAGACGCGCGCCGCAGTCGGCGAGCATCCTGTCCCAGCCCACCGGGACGCCCTTGACGTACAGGTGGGCCAGCGCGGTGAGGAGCCCGCGCAGACCGGTGCCGCACTCCTGCCCGAGGAGCCCGGCCAGGTCCTCGCCAGGGCCCAACCGCAGGCAGGAGCGCACCCCTTGGGACCCGAGCAGGCCCATGGCGTCGACTGACGGAGCGTCAGCCTCCTGGGCGAGGCGCACCCAGTGGTCCGGGGACGACAGCTCCTCGTACGGCACCGGGCTGCCGGTGCGGGCTGCGGCGAGGGGGATCACCGGCGGGCGGAAGGTCAGGTCCTTGACGGTCCGCCGGACGGCGTCCCCCGCGTCGGCCCCCAGGCCTGCCTCCGTCTCCGGCGGCGCTTCTCGTACGGGGGTGGCGTCCCGTACGAGGGTGACGACGAGCGCCGCCGCGTCGGTCAGGGACAGCACACCCGCGCAGTGCGCCGCGGTCACCTCGCCGAGACCGTGGCCGAGGAGGACGGCGGGTCCGACTCCCCAGTGTTCGAGGAGGCGGAACAGCGCGACTTCCCCGGCGAACGCGGCCGCGCGGGCGAGCACTTGGCCCCCCGGCTCCGGTCCCTCCAGGGGCAGGACCTCGCTCCAGGGTCGGCCCAACTGCTCCGCTACGGCGGCACCGGCCTCGTCCAGCGCCGTGGCGAACACGGGCGCCCGCTCGTACAACTCCCTGACCAGTCCGACCCGTTCACCGCCCGGTCCCCCGGCCGGGTCCGGGAGCGGACCGCCGCACACGAACGCGACCCGTTCCCGCGCCCGGGCCGAGCCACGGACCACGTCCGGCCCGCACTCGCCCGCCGCAAGGCGCGCAAGGCCCGCCAGGAGCGCGTCCCGGTCCCGGCCGACGACCACCGCGCGGTGCTCCAGGCCCGCCCGGGTCGCCGCCAGCGAGCGCGCGACGTCGGCCGCCACGAGGTCCGCGTGGCCCTCGACGAAGCGGCGCAGCCGGTCGGCCTGCGCGCGCAGCGCCTCCTCGGTGCCGCCCGACAGCGGCCAGGGCAGCACGGGGAGGATGTCGTCCGGCGCCACGCGTGCCGGGTCCGGCGCCAAGTCCCCGTCCTCCGAAGCGCGTTCCTTCGCCACGCCCCCGCCTTCCTGAACGTGGCCGCCCGCCGCGCCCCTGTCCTCCTGGGCATGGTGGCCCGCCGCGCCCCTGTCCTCCTGGGCATGGTGGCCCGCCGCACCCCCGTCCTCCTGAGCCTGGCGGCCCGCCGCACCCCCGTCCTCCTGAGCAGGGCGACCCGCCGCACCCTCGCCCGCCGGGGCCCCGTCCTGCCCCGCTCCCCCGTCCTCCTGCGGGGCCTGTTCGAGGACCACATGCGCGTTGGTCCCGCTGATCCCGAAGGACGAGACACCGGCCCGGCGCGCCCGGCCCGTGTCCGGCCAGGGGCGGGACTCGGTGAGGATCTCCACGGCGCCCGACGACCAGTCGACGTGCGGGGTCGGCTCGTCCACGTGCAGGGTGGGCGGAAGGACCGCCCGGTCCAGCGCGAGGACCGTCTTGATGACACCGCCGACCCCGGCCGCGGCGGCGGTGTGGCCGACGTTGGACTTGAGCGAGCCGAGCCAGAGCGGCGCGTGGGCGGGCCGTCCCTGGCCGTAGGTGGCGAGCAGGGCCTCCGCCTCGATGGGGTCGCCGAGGGTGGTGCCCGTGCCGTGGGCCTCGACGGCGTCGACGTCCCGTGCGGTGAGACCGGCCTGGGCGAGGGCCTGCCGGATCACGCGCTGCTGGGCGAGCCCGTTGGGGGCGGACAGGCCGTTGCTCGCCCCGTCCTGGTTGACGGCGGTGGCACGGACCAGGGCGAGGACGGGGTGTCCGGCGCGCCGGGCGACCGAAAGGGGTTCGACGAGCAGGACGCCGACGCCCTCGCCCCAGCCGGTGCCGTCGGCCTCGGCGGCGAACGCCTTGCAGCGCCCGTCGGCCGCGAGGGCGCCCTGGCGGCTGAACTCGACGAACGCGCCCGGGGTCGAGAGGATCGTCGCGCCGCCCACCAGGGCGGCCGTGCAGTCGCCCTGCCGCAGCGCCTGCACGGCGAGGTGGAGGGCCACGAGGGACGACGAGCAGGCCGTGTCGACGGTGACCGCGGGGCCTTCGAGGCCGAAGGTGTAGGCGATCCGCCCGGAGGCGACGCTCGTCGAGGTGCCGGTCATCAAGTGGCCCGCGCCGCCGTCCGGGTCGGCGGTGAGCAGGGGCAGGTAGTCCTGGCCGCTGACGCCCACGAAGACGCCGGTGCGGCTGCCGCCGACCGCGTCGGGCGCCAGCCTGGCCCGCTCGAGGACCTCCCAGGCCACTTCGAGCAGGAGGCGCTGCTGCGGGTCCATCGCGAGTGCCTCGCGCGGGCTGATCCCGAACAGGAGCGGGTCGAACCCGTCGGCGTCGTGCAGGAAGCCGCCCCGGCGGACGTAGGTGTGTCCCGGCCTGCCGGGGTTCGGGTCGTACAGGCCCGCCGTGTCCCAGCCCCGGTTGGCCGGGAAGCCGGAGGTCGCGTCCCGGCCGGAGGCGACCAGGTCCCACAGCTGCTCGGGCGAGGCCACGTCGCCGGGGTAGCGGCAGCCCATGGCGACGATCGCGATCGGCTCACCGGCGACCGGCGCCGCCGACACCGCTTCCTCGTACTGCTCCTGAGCACCCGTCAGGCACGCGAGCAGGTGGGCGGACAGCTTCTCGGCCGTCGGGTGGTCGAAGACCGCCGCCGGGGACAGGCGGACACCCGTCGCCGTGGTGAGCCGGTTGCGCAGCTCCATCGCGGTCAGCGAGACGAACCCGAGGTCGGTGAAGGCCCGGGTGACGTCGACGTCCCCCGGGGATGCGAGGTTCAGGACGGCGGCGGCGTGCTCGCACACCGTCTCCAGGGCCAGCCGCTCCTTGCCGCCGTCCGGCAGTTCGGCGAGGCGCCGCCGGAACACGGAGGCCGCGCTGTCGTCGGCCTCGTGGACCGGGGTGATGCCGGGCAGCGCGTCCGGCCAGTAGCGACGGCGCTGGAAGGCGTGGGTCGGCAGGTCCACGAGGCGGGCCCGTGGCCCGATGCGGGCCGACCAGTCCACGCCGACGCCCTGCACGTGCGCCTCGGCGACGGAGGCGAGGAAGCGCGCGAGGTGCCCCTCGTCGCGCCGCAGCGAGGTCAGGACGGTGCCGGGCGCGCCGCCGCTCGCCGGACTCCCGGTGTCCGCGGAGCCCGCCACGCGCGCTGCACCCGGCGCGCTTGCCGCACCCGCCGCACCTGCCGTGCCCGCCCCGCCTGTCGTGTTCTCGATGAGTTCCTGCACCGACATCGCGAGCACCGGGTGCGGGCTCATCTCGGCGTACGTACGGTGCCCGGACGCGAGGAGTGCCCGGACGGTCGCGTCGAAGCGGACCGTCTCCCGCAGGTTGCGGTACCAGTAGGCGGCGTCGAGCCCGGAGGTGTCGACCTCGGCGCCGAGGACCGTCGAGTGGAAGGGGATGTCGGCCGTGCGCGGGGCGATGTCGGCGAGTGTCGCGAGGAGTTCGTCCCGCAACGTCTCGACCTGCGCCGAGTGCGAGGCGTAGTCGACCGCGACGCGGATCGCCCGGACGCCTTCCCGCTCGGCGGCGTCCAGGAGCTCGTCGAGGGCCTCGGCGTCGCCCGACACCACCACGGACGAAGGGGCGTTGGCCGCGGCGACCCCGAGGCGGGCGCCCCACTCCGCGAGGCGGTCGCGCGCCCGGTCGACGGGCAGGGCGAGGAAGGCCATGCCCCCGCTGCCCGCGAGGCGTTCGGCGACGAGCCGGGACCGCCGTGCCACGATCAGGGCCCCGTCCTCCAGGGACAGGGCGCCCGCGACGCACGCGGCGGCGATCTCGCCCTGGGAGTGGCCCACGACGGCGCCGGGCTCCACGCCGTGGGACCGCCACAGCGCGGCGAGCGAGACCATCATGGCCCAGAGCGCGGGCTGGACGACGTCCACGCGGTCGAGCGGGGCCGCGCCGTCGACGCCGCGCACGACGTCGACGAGCGAGAAGTCGACGTGGGGCGCCACGGCCTCGGCGCACGCGCCGAGCCGCTCGCGGAAGACCTTCGACTCGCGGTACAGGTCCGCCGCCATGCCCTCCCACTGGGCGCCCTGGCCGGGGAAGACGAACACCGGTTTCCCGGGGTCGCGCGCGACGCCCTGCACGACGCCGGGGATGCTCTTCCCCTCGGCCACGGCGGTGAGGCCCGCGAGGTACGCGTCCCGGTCGTCGGCGAGCACGACGGCGCGGTGGTCGAAGTGGGTGCGCGAGACCAGCAGGGAGTGGCCGACGTCGGCCGGGGCCAGGCCGGGCCTGGCGCGCACGTGGTCGCGCAGCCGGGCCGCCTGCTCGCGCAGCCCGCGGCCGCTGCGCGCGGTGATCAGCCACGGCAGCGGGCCGGGGGCGGGGTGGGCGCGGTCCGGTGCGGAGTCGCCCCCGGCGTCGGGTGCCGGTCCGCACACCGCTTCGCGCACCGGGCTGTCCGGCACTTCGCGTGCCGGGCCGTCCACCCCGTCGTCCGCCAGGCCGTGCGCCCCGCCCGTGGACTCGGCGAGCGGCACCGGTCCGGCGACCGGCCCCGGAGCGGGCGCGGGGAACGCGTCGTCGTCCGACTGCTCCAGGATCACGTGGGCGTTGGTGCCGCTGATCCCGAAGGACGACACCCCGGCCCGCCGTGGCCCCTCGTGCCGGGGCCAGTCGCGTGCCTCGGTCAGCAGCCGTACCGCACCCGACGACCAGTCGACGTGCGGCGTCGGCTCGTCCACGTGCAGGGTGGGGGGCAGGACTCCCCGGCGCAGCGCCATGACCGTCTTGATGACGCCGCCGACGCCCGCCGCCGCCTGGGTGTGCCCGATGTTCGACTTGAGGGAGCCGAGCCACAACGGCCGTTCGGCGGAACGCTCCTGACCGTACGTGGCCAGCAGCGCCTGCGCCTCGATCGGATCCCCCAACGACGTCCCCGTCCCGTGCGCCTCCACCGCGTCGACCAAGTCCGCCGACAGACGGGCCGACGCCAACGCCTGCCGGATGACGCGCTGCTGCGAAGGCCCGTTCGGCGCCGTCAGACCGTTCGACGCACCGTCCTGGTTCACCGCCGAGCCCCGCACCACGGCGAGCACCGGATGCCCGTTGCGCCGCGCGTCCGACAACCGCTCAAGCAGCACGAGACCCACGCCCTCGCCCCACCCCGTGCCGTCGGCCGACGCCGCGAACGCCTTGCACCGCCCGTCGGTCGCGAGCCCCCGCTGACGGCTGAACTCCACGAACATCCCCGGGGTCGTCATCACCGAGGCGCCGCCCGCCAGGGCCATGCTGCACTCGCCCTGCCGCAGCGACTGGGCGGCCAGATGGAGTGCCGTCAGGGACGCCGAGCACGCCGTGTCGACGGTGATCGCCGGGCCTTCGAGGCCGAAGGTGTAGGCGAGCCGGCCCGAGAGGACGCTGGCGAGGAAGCCCGTCGAGTAGCCCTCGAAGGTCTCCCGGGCGCTCTGCAGCAGGAGCGCGTACTCCTGGCTGCTGGTGCCGACGAAGACGCCGGTGCGGCTGCCGCGCATCCGGGTCGGTGCGAGGCCCGCGCGTTCGAAGGTCTCCCAGGCCACTTCCAGGAGCAGGCGCTGCTGCGGATCGAGGGTCAGCGCCTCGCGCGGGCTGACGCCGAACAGGCCCGCGTCGAACGACGCCACGTCCGCGAGGAAGCCGCCCTCGCGCGCGTAGGTCTTCCCAAGCCGGTCCGGATCGGGGTCGTAGAGGTGCTCGACGTCCCAGCCGCGGTCCTCCGGGAAGGGCGCGACGGCGTCCGTGCCGGAGACCACCAGGTCCCACAGGTCCTCCGGGGAGCGGACGTCCCCGGGGAAGCGGCAGCCCATGGCGACCACCGCGACGGGCTCGCCCGCGGCGTCCTCCAGCTCCCGCAGGCGCCCGCGCGTCTCGTGCAGGTCGGCGGTGACCCGCTTGAGGTAGTACCGAATCCGGTCGTCCGTCGCCATGTGCCATCCACCTCGTCGAGACGTCGCCGTGGTCCGCTCGCGCGCGGGCCGCGGCGCGGGGTCAGGAGATGCCCAGCTCCTTGCTGATGAAGTCGATGACTTCGTCGTCGGTCGCCAGGTCGAGTTCGTCCGCGACGGTCGTGCCGTCGTCCTGCGCGCCCGCCGTCGCGCCGGGCCCGGGTGCCCGCTCGCCGCACCGCTGGGCGAGCGCGCGCAGCCGGTCCGCCACGCGTTCCCGGTCGCCGTCGTCGAGCGGCGCCGTCGAGAGGTGCGTCGCGAGGGCGTCGAGACGGGCGAGGACGGAGTCCACGGGTGAGCCCAGCTTCGAGACGAGCGCGGCCTCGATGTGCTCGCTCAGGGCGGTGGGCGTCGGGCGGTCGAACACCAGCGTGGTGGGCAGGGTCAGGCCGGTCTCCGCGCCCAGGCGGTTGCGCAGTTCCACGGCGGTGAGCGAGTCGAAGCCGAGCTCCTGGAAGGGCCGGTGCGGGTCCACGTTCCCGGCTGTCGTGTGGCCGAGGACCAGGGCGACCTGGCCGCGTACGAGTTCGAGGACGGCCGCGGCGCGGTCCTCGGCGCCGAGGGAGCCGAGGCGTTCGCGCAGTGCGTGCGCGGCGCCCGGCTCCGCTTCCGCCGTGGTGGTGTTCACCAGGCCGCGCAGCAGGGCGGGCAGGTTGCCGTTCGTGGCGGCGGTCCGCAGTTCGCCGGGGTCGAGCCGGGTCGGCACCCACACCGGGAGGCCGGTGGCGAGGGCCTCGTCGAACAGCGCGAGGCCGTCCTCGACGGAGAGGCCCGCGGCCGGTCCATCGGGTGCCGCCGGTTCCGGTCGTCCCGCGCGCACCGCTCGTCCCGGGCGCGCCCCCATGCCGCCGGGCCCCGCCCACCGGCCCCAGGCCAGCGACGTCCCGGGCAGGCCGGAGTCGTGGCGGTGTCCGGCGAGGGCGTCGAGGAAGGCGTTGGCCGCGGCGTAGTTGGACTGGCCGGTGGTGCCGACGGTGCCCGCCGCGGAGGAGTAGACGACGAACGCGGCCAGGTCCTGGTCCCGCGTCAGCTCGTGCAGGTGCCAGGCGCCGTCGGCCTTGGGCCGGAACACCGTGTCGAGGCGCTCGGGCGTCATCGTCTCCAGCAGGCCGTCGTCGAGCACGCCCGCCGCGTGCACCACGGCCGTCAACGGGTGCGCGGCGGGCACCGAGGCGAGGAGGTCCGCCACCGCGGCCCGGTCGGCGACGTCGCACGCCACGGCCCGTACCGTCGTCGCGCCCGCCCCGGTCAGCTCGGCCACGAGGTCCGCCATGCCCTCCGCGTCCGGCCCCCGGCGTCCGGCAAGGACGAGGTGCGCCACCCGGCGGGTGCGCACCAAGTGCCGGGCGACCTCCGCGCCGAGCGCCCCGGAGGCGCCGGTGACCAGCGCCGTGCCCTCGGGGTTCCACGCGGGCGGCATGGTGAGGACGACCTTGCCCACGTGCCGGGCCTGGGCGAGGAAGCGGAAGGCGGCGGGCGCCTGCCGTACGTCCCACGTCGTCACCGGCACCGGCCGCAGCCGGCCGCGCTCGAACAGCTCGACGATGTCCGCCAGCATCTCGGCGACGCGCTCGGGCCCCGCGTCCATCAGGTCGAACGCCCGGTAGGCGACGCCGTCGTGGCGGGCCGCGACCTCGTCGGCGTCGCGGATGTCGGTCTTGCCCATCTCGACGAACCGGCCGCCCGGCCGCAGCAGCCGCAGGGACGCGTCGGCGAAGTCCCGCACCAGCGAGTTCAGGACGACGTCCATGCACCGGGGGCCGCCCGCGTCGGTGAACCGCTCCTCGAAGTCGGTGGTGCGGGAGGAGGCGAGGTGCGCGTCGTCGACGCCGAGGGCGCGCACCGCGTCCCACTTGGCGGGTCCCGCCGTCGCGTACACCTCGGCGCCCAGGTGCCGCGCGAGCTGTACGGCGGCCATCCCGACACCGCCCGCCGCCGCGTGCACGAGCACCTTGTCCCCCGGCCGCACGTCGGCCAGGTCCACCAGGCCCTCGTACGCGGTGAGGAAGGTGACGGGGACGGACGCGGCCCGCGCGTACGACCAGCCCTCGGGGATCCGGGCGAGCAGGCGGTGGTCGGCGACCGCGACCGGGCCGAGGCACCCGGCCGCGAGGCCGAACACCCGGTCGCCGGGGGCGAGTCCGGCCACGCCGGGCCCCGCCTCGGTGACGACGCCCGCGATCTCGCCGCCCAGCTCCCGCTGGTCGGGCACCATGCCGAGGGCCATGACGACGTCCCGGAAGTTGAGCCCCGCGGCGCGCACGTCGACGCGGACCTTGCCCGGCGCGAGCGGTGCCGCCGCTTCCGGGCTCGGCGTGAGGGCGAGGTCGTCGACGGTGCCGCCACCGGTCAGGGCGACGCGCCACTCCCGTACTCCTGTGGGGGGCACGAGCGTGCCGTGCGGTACGCCACGGGCGAGCCGCGGGACGAGCGTCCGCCCGTCCCTGAGCGCAAGTTGGGGCTCGTCCGCGGCCGCTGCTTCCGTCAGGGCGGCCGTCGAATCGGGCCCGCCGTCCGAGTCGACGAGCACGAACCGCCCCGGGTGTTCCGCCTGCGCGGAGCGCACCAGGCCCCAGACCGCGGCGGCGGCGACGTCGGCCACCCGCTCGTCGGCGGACACGGACATGGCGCCGCGAGTCACCACGACGAGCCGGGCGGCGCCGAGGCGGGGCTCCTCGAGCCAGGTCCGCAGGGTGTCGAGGACGGCCAGGGACAGGGAGCGGGCGACGCCCACCGGGCCGCCCGCGCCCGCGCCTTCGGCACCTTCGTCTCCGGTCTCTCCCGCCTCGCCGCCGTGGCACGGAAGGAACACCGACTCCGGTGCGGGCTCGCCGGATTCGAGGACCGCGACGAGCGCGCCGAGGTCGGAGTGGGCGGTGGCCGCGAGCCGGTCGGCGAGGGCCGGGTCCCCGAGGACGGCGCAGCGTGCGGCCGGTGCCGACGGGTCGGACGCGGTCTCGTCCGAGGCGGCCCGCTCGGCCCCGTCGGCCTGGTCGACCCAGTCGACGTGGAACAGGGTGTCGCGCGTGCGGCCGGACCGGAGTTGCCGGACGGAGACGGGGCGGGTGACGAGCGATCCGGCCGACGCGACCGGCGTTCCGCGCTCGTCCCACAGGGCGAGGGACACCGCGTCCGTCCCCGCCGGGGCGAGCCGCACCCGCAGAGTCGGTGTGCTCGCGCCGTGGAAGGACACCTCGTGCCACGCGAACGGCACTCGCACCTGCCCGGCCGCGCTCGCGTCCCCCGCGTCCTGGCCGGTGAGGAGAGCCGCGTGCAGCGCGGCGTCGAGCAGCGCCGGATGGAGGCCGTAGCCGTCGGTGCGGGAGCGGGCGGCGCCTGGGAGCGTCACCTCGGCGAACACCTCGTCGCCGCGCCGCCAGGCCCGCGAGAGCCCGCGGAACGCGGGGCCGTAGGCGAAACCCGCCGTGGCCAGGCGCGCGTAGAACCCGTCGAGCGGCACGGGTTCCGCGCCGGGCGGCGGCCAGGCCTCGCCGGGGCGGGCGGGGGCCTCGGCCGCGTCGGGCGCGAGCGTGCCCCGGGCGTGGCACACCCACACCGCCTCCGGTGCGCCCGCCGTCTCCGTCAGGGCGTCCTCGGCGCTGGAGTACACGCTCACCGCACGCCGACCGTCTGCCCCTTCTGGCCCCACGGGCCCCACCCGCACCTGGAGGCGCACGGCGCCCCGCTCGGGCAGGACCAGCGGCGCCTCCTGCGTCAGCTCCACCAGACGGCGGCACCCGGCCTCGGCTCCGGCGCGGACCGCCATCTCGACGACGGCGGTGCCGGGGACGAGGGCGGTGCCGAGCATGACGTGGTCCGCGAGCCACGCCTCGGTGCGCCGGGACAGAGTGCCGGTGAGGACGGTCTCCTGGGAATCGGCGAGGTCCAGGGACGCGCCGAGGAAGGGGTGGGCGAGCCCTTGGAGACCGGCGGCCGTCACCTCGGTGCCGGTGCTCGCGGTGCCCGCGACGGTCCAGGGGTGGCGGCGGCGCTGGAAGGGGTACGTGGGCAGGTCCACGCGGCGGGCCCCGGCGCCGTCGAAGAACCGGGTCCAGTCGACGCGGGCGCCGTGGGCGTACGCCTCGGACACCGCCGCGCGGGCCGTGTCGGCCTCCGGCCGTCCGGCGCGCGCGGCCGCGATCAACACCGGCCCCACGCCCGGGGGTTGCTCCGCGAAGCAGTCCTGGGCCATCGCCGTGAGCGTCCCGGACGGACCGACCTCCACGAACGTGCGCGCCCCCGCCGCGACGAGGCGGCGCATCCCGTCGTGGAAGCGCACGGTCGCCCGGGCGTGCCGCACCCAGTACTCCGGCGAGCACAGCTCGGCGGTGCCGGCGATGTCGCCGGTGACGTCGGAGACGATGGGGACACGGGGCGGGTGGAAGGCGATCTTCCGCGCGACCTGGCCGAACTCGTCGAGCATCGCGTCGGTGTGCGGGGAGTGGAAGGCGTGGCTCACGCGCAGGCGGCGCGTCTTGCGGCCCTTGTCCCGCCAGTGCTCGGCGAGTTCGAGCACCGCGCTCTCGGTGCCGGACACGACGACCGACGCGGGTCCGTTGACGGCGGCGAGGGCGATCTCGTCGGCGTGCGCGGTCACGTCCGGCAGGATCTCCGCCTCGGTCGCCCGCACCGCGACCATCGCGCCGCTGCCGGGCACGTCCTGCATGAGGCGGCCCCGCGCGGCGACGAGCGCGCACGCGTCGGCGAGGGACAGGACGCCCGCGACGTGCGCGGCCGCCAGCTCGCCGACGGAGTGGCCGAGCAGCAGGCCGGGGGCGAGCCCCCAGTGCGTGAGCAGCCGGTACAGCGCCACTTCGTACGCGAAGAGTCCCGGCTGGGTGTACGCGGTCTGCTCCAGGAGCGCGGCCGTCGGCGTCCCCTCGGCGGCGTACAGGACGTCCCGCAGGGGCTTGTCGAGGTGCGGGTCCAGGTGGTCCGCGACGGTGTCGAGCGCGTCGGCGAACACCGGGAAGGCGGCGGCCAGTTCGCGCCCCATTCCAGGGCGCTGGCTGCCCTGCCCGGCGAAGAGGAACGCCTGCCCGCCGTCGGTGGCCGCACCCCGCACGAGGCCGGGCGCGGGACGGTCATCGGCGAGCGCCGTGAGCCCGGCGAGCATCGCGTCCCGGTCGGCGGCCCACACCACGGCCCGCCGGTCGAGGGCGGCCCGGGACCCGGCGAGGGACCAGCCGACGTCCGCCGGGCGGGCGTCGGGCCGGGAGCGGACGTGGGCGGCGAGGCGCTCGGCCTGCTCGCGCAGGGCGCGCTCTCCGCGCGCCGAGACCACGAGGGGCACGGGGGTGTGCGGGGCGGCCGTCCGGGCCGGGTCGGCGTCGTCCCTGCGGGGTGCCTGTTCGAGGATCACGTGGGCGTTGGTGCCGCTGATGCCGAAGGACGACACGCCCGCGCGGCGCGGACGGCCTGTCTCCGGCCAGTCGCGTGCCTCGGTCAGCAGCCGTACCGCACCCGACGACCAGTCGACGTGCGGCGTCGGCTCGTCCACGTGCAGGGTCCTCGGGAGTACGCCGTGACGCATCGCCATGATCATCTTGATCAGCCCGGCGATGCCCGCGGCGCCCTGGGTGTGCCCGATGTTCGACTTGATGGAGCCGAGCCACAACGGCCGTTCGGAGAGCCGCTCTTGACCGTACGTGGCCAGGAGTGCCTGCGCCTCGATCGGGTCCCCCAGCGACGTCCCCGTCCCGTGCGCCTCCACCGCGTCGACCAGGTCCGCCGAAAGGCGGGCCGACGCCAACGCCTGCCGGATGACGCGCTGTTGGGACGGCCCGTTCGGCGCCGTCAGACCGTTGGAGGCGCCGTCCTGGTTCACGGCGGAACCCCGTACGACAGCGAGCACCGGATGCCCGTTGCGCCGCGCGTCCGACAAACGCTCAAGCAGGACGAGACCCACACCCTCGCCCCAGCCGGTGCCGTCCGCCGACGCCGCGAACGCCTTGCACCGCCCATCGACGGCCAACCCGCGCTGACGGCTGAACTCCACGAAGATGCCGGGTGTCGACATCACGGCGGCGCCACCGGCCAGGGCCATGCTGCACTCGCCCTGCCGCAGGGACTGCACGGCCAGGTGCACCGCCGCGAGGGACGCCGAGCACGCCGTGTCGACGGTGATCGCCGGGCCTTCGAGGCCGAAGGTGTAGGCGAGCCGGCCCGAGAGGACGCTGGCGGCGCCTCCGGTGAGCTGGTGTCCCTCGGTTCCGTCACCGGTTCCGGTGCCGCCGCCGCTGGTCATCAGGACCGAGCCGACGAAGGCGCCGACGGGCTCGCCCTTCAGGGCGCCGGGGTCGACTCCGGCGCGTTCGAACGTCTCCCACGCGGTCTCCAGGAGCAGCCGCTGCTGGGGGTCCATCGCTGCCGCCTCGCGCGGGCTGATGCCGAACAGGTCCGCGTCGAACTCCGCCGCGTCGTCGAGGAAGGCCCCTTCGACGGCGTAGGTCCGCCCCGGCCGGTCGGGGTCCGGGTCGAAGAGCGTCTCGGTGTCCCAGCCCCGGTCGGTGGGGAAGGCCGAGATCGCGTCGGTGCCGGTGGCCACCAGGTCCCACAGGTCCTCGGCGGAGCGGACGCCGCCGGGGAAACGGCAGCCGATCGCGACGATCGCCACCGGCTCGTGGGCGGCGGCCGTCAGTTCGCGGGTGCGGGCGCGCAGCGACTCGACCTCCTTGAGGGAGGCCCGCAGCGCCTCGACGAGCCTCTCGTCACCTACCGGCATCGTGATCCTCCGTCCCGGCGTGCGCGGCGTGGTCCGGGCCGGTGCCGTTGCCGTCGTGGCCGTTGTCGCTGTCGTGGCCGTCGTACGCACTGGTGTTGAGCGCCAGGGCGAGCAGGCCCTCGGCGTCCATCTGGTCGATCGAGCCGGACGGCGCACCGGCCTCGGCCCCGGCGCCGTCCGGTGGGGGTGCGGTGCCCGTCGGGCGGCCCGCCAGTTCCAGGAGGGCGTCGAGCAGGCCCGCGTCGCGCAGCCGGGGCAGCGGGATGGCGGCGAGGGCCTCGCGGACCTGGCGTTCGGTGTCGCGCCGGGTGTCGGACTCCGCGTCGGCGGGGGCGAGTTCCGCGGACAGGTGCTCGGCGAGGGCCGTCGGCGTGGGGTGGTCGAAGACCAGCGTCGGCGGCAGCCGCAGGCCGGTCGCCGCGGCGAGCCGGTTGCGCAGTTCGACGGCGGTCAGCGAGTCGAAGCCGAGGTCCTTGAAGGCCCGGTCCCGCGCCACCGCCGCCGGGCTCGGATAGCCGAGGACGGTGGCGGTCTCGGCGTGGACCACGTCGAGCAGTTGCCGGTTCCGCTCGGCCGGGGGCAGGGCGGCCAGGCGCCGCCGCAGCGCCGCGGCGCCCGTGTTCCCGGAGCCGCCGCGCCGCGCCGGGGCGCGCACCAGTTTGCGCAGCACCGGCGGCAGGGTGTCGTGGCGCGCGCGGAGCGCGGCGAGGTCGAGCCGCATGGGCAGCAGCAGCGGTTCGTCCAGGGCGCGGGCGGCGTCGAAGAGGGCGAGTCCTTCCGCTGTCGTCAGGCCCTGGACTCCGGCGCGAGCCATCCGGGCCTCGTCCGCCCGGCCGAGCCCGGCCGTCAGGTCGCTGCTCTCGGCCCACAGCCCCCAGCCGAGCGCGAGCGCGGGCAGTCCGGCGCGGCGTCGGCGGCGTACCAGCGCCTCCGAGCAGGCGTTGGCGGCGGCGTAGTTGGCCTGACCCGCGCTGCCCAGAGTGGCCGCGGCCGAGGAGCACACCACGAACGCGGCCAGGGGCGCCGTCCGGGTCAGCTCGTCCAGATGGACCGCCCCGTCCGCCTTGGGCAGGAACACCCGGTCGATCCGTTCCGGGGTGAGCGCCGGGAGCACGCCGTCGTCGAGGACACCGGCCGCGTGCACGACGGCCGTGAGGGGGTGCGCGGCGGGCACCGCCTTCAGGAGCGCGGCCAGCGCGTCGCGGTCGCCGACGTCGCAGGCCGCCCAGGTCACCTCCGCGCCGTGCGCGGCCAGTTCGGCGGTGAGGGCCGGGGCCTCGGCGGTGTCGCCGCCGCGTCGGCCCACCAGGAGCAGACGGCGGGCGCCGTGCGTGACGACCAGGTGCCGGGCGAGGGCGCGCCCGAGGGTTCCGGCGGCTCCGGTGAGCAGGACGGTGCCGTCGGGGTCCCATGGGGTCCCTGGGGTGGGGGTGGCCGGGTCCGTGGCGGTGTTCCGGGCCGCTGTCGTGTCCCGGGCCGCTGTCGTGTCCGGCGCGGCTGGCGTGTCCCGAGCCGCTGACGTGTCCCGGACCGCGGTGGTGTCCGGGGGCAGCGGCGCGCGTTCCAGTCGGGGCAGCAGCATCCGGCCCGCGCGGAGGGCGAGTTGGGGCTCGTCCATGGCCGAGGCGGTGGCGAGGGCCGTGGTGAGCGCGGCCGTGGACTCCGGGTGGCCGTCGACGTCGGCAAGGACGAACCGGCCCGGGTGCTCCGCCTGCGCCGAGCGCACCAGGCCCCACACCGCCGCGGCGGCCGGGTCCCCGTCGGTCCCGTCGTCCGGCGCGGCGACGGCGCCACGCGTGACGAGGACGAGCCGCGCCGCGCTCCCCGTGTCCTCGGCGAGCCAGTCACGCAGCAGCTCCAGCGCACGGCAGGTCGACTGCCGTGCGCGTACCGCCTCGTCCGGTCGACCGCCGGGACCGTCCGGGCCGTCCTCCGGGTCCGTGCCGAGCGGGACGAGTACGACGCCGGGTGCCGACGCGCCGGACTCGATCGCCGCGCGGTACGCGGGCAGGTCCGCGAAGCGCCCGACGTCCGGGGGCAGTCCCAGGTCGTCGTCCCCGAGCACGGCCCAAGTGCTCGGCGCTGGCGGCGCGGTGGCGGCGGGTGCCGCCGTCCACGTGAGCCGGAAGAGCGATTCGTGGCCGCCGGAAGCGCGCAGGCGCTCGGGCGAGACCGGGCGGGCCGCCAGCGAGCGCACGGTCACGGCGGGTGTGCCGTCGGCGTCCGCCACGACCACCGACACGTCCTGGGCCGCGCCCGGGGACACCCGGACGCGCACCTCCGGGCCGCACGGGGCGTGCAGGGCGACGTCGTTCCAGGCGAACGGCATGGCCGCCCCGCCGGTTCCGTCGGGTCCCGCGGTTCCGTCGGGGCGGGTGCGGAGCAGGCAGGAGTGCAGCGCCGCGTCGAGGAGCGCGGGATGGGCGTGGTAGCGGGCCGCGTCGGCGTGGCTGTCGTCCGGCAGCGCGGCCTCGCCGAGGATCTCGTCGCCGAGGCGCCACGCGGTGTGCAGGCCGTGGAAGGCGGGGCCGTAGGAGAGGCCGATCCCGTCCAGGCGTTCGTAGAAGTCGGACAGGTCGACGGGGACGGCTCCCGGCGGCGGCCAGGTTCCCTCGAGGGCGGCCGGTGCCGCGGTGTCCGCCGCGGTGAGGGCGCCGCGCGCGTGGCACGACCAGGGGTCCTGCGGGGCTGTGCCGTCGGGGCCGTCGAGGTCGTCGGGGCCGTCGGGGCCGTCGGGGCGCGCGTACACGCCGAGCGTCCGCGTGCCCTCCTCGTCGGGCGGCGCCACCCGCACCTGGATCCGCACCGCGCTCCCGTCGGTGAGGACCAGGGGCTGTTCCTGGATCAGCTCGCGGATGTGCGGGCAGCCGGTCCCGGCGCCCGCGAGGGCGGCCAGTTCCAGGAAGGCGGTGCCGGGTACGACGACGGTGTCCCCCACGGCGTGGTCGGCGAGCCACGGGTGGGTGTCCAGGGACCAGCGCGCGGTGAACACGGCCTCGGTGGAGTCGGCGAGGTCCACGCGCGCGCCGAGGAGCGGGTGGTCGGGGCGGCCGAGGCCCGCGGCGGTCACGTCACCGGCCGCGGCGGGGGCGTCGAGCCAGAACCTGCGCCGCTGGAAGGGGTACGTCGGCAGGTCGACGACGCGGGGCGCGCGGCCCGTCCAGGCCGCGGACCAGTCGACGGCGACCCCGTGGGCGTACGCCTCGGCGACCGAGGTCAGAAAGCGTTCGGGGCCGCCCTGGTCGCGCCGCAGCGACGCCACGGCCACGCCGGGCCCGCCGGGCCGTTCCGCCAGGACCTCCCGCAGGCCCATCGTGAGCATGGGGTGGGGGCTGGACTCGACGAAGGCGCCGAAGCCCTGGGCGAGCAGTTCCCGTACGGCGGGCTCGAACCGGACGGACTCGCGCAGATTGCGGTACCAGTAGTCGCCGTCGAGGCCGGTGGCGTCCAGGAAGGCGCCCGTGAGCGTCGACATGAACGCGACGCGGCCCGGGCGGGGGTGGATCCCCGCGAGGTCCTCGGCGATCCGTTCGCGCACCGCTTCGACGTGGGGCGAGTGGGAGGCGTAGTCCACCGGGATCCGGCGCGCCCAGAGCCCGGTGCGCTCGCAGTGGGCCAGCAGGTCGTCCACGGCGGCCGTACCGCCCGACACCACCACTGACGCGGGCCCGTTGACCGCCGCGAGGGAGACGCGCCCGCCCCAGGCGGCCACCAGGTCCTCGGCCTCGGCGGCGCCCGTCGCCAGCGAGACCATGCCGCCGCGTCCCGCGATCGCCGTCAGGGCCCGGCTGCGCAGCGCGACCACGCGCGCGCCGTCGTCGAGGGACAGTGCCCCCGCCACACAGGCCGCCGCGATCTCCCCCTGCGAGTGCCCCACCACGGCGGCGGGTTCCACTCCGTACGACCGCCACAGCTCCGCGAGCGACACCATCACCGCCCACAGCGCGGGCTGCACCACGTCCACCCGCTCCGGGTCCACCCCGGCGGCCCGGCCCCGGACGACGTCCACCACGGACCAGTCGGTGTACGGGGCCAACGCGTCGGCGCACTCGGTCAGGCGGGCCCGGAAGACGGGCGCTGCGTCCCACAACCCGGCCGCCATGCCCGCCCATTGGGCGCCCTGCCCCGGGAACACGAAGACGGTCTTCCCGGCGTCCCGCGCCACCGCCTCGACGGCCGCGGGCGTCTCACGGCCCTCCGCGACGGCGCCGAGGGCGGACAGCAGCGCGTCCCGGTCACCGCCGAGGACCACGGCGCGGTGCTCCAGCGCGGCACGGGTGGTCCGGAGCGAGTGGGCCACGTCGACGGGATCGAGCGTGGGCTCGGCGACGAACCGCTCGCGGAGGGCGCCTGCTTGGGCCCGCAGGGCGGGCTCGCTCCTGGCGGAGAGGGTCAACGGGACGGGGGTGGGGGCTGGTTGGGGGTGGGAGTCGTCAGGGTCTGTCTCCATGGGGGGCGTTGAGGCGTCGGGGTCAGGGGTCGCCGCCTGCTTCGCCGGGGCGGCGGCGGACTCGGGGGCACCGGGACGGTCGGGGGCGGGCGAATCGGACACCCCGGCGTGCTCGCCCCTGGGGAACTCCGGTGCCCCAGAGGCGACGGCGTCGAGCGGCTCCGGTGTCGCAGGGGCCTCGGCGCGGGACGACTCGGGCGCCCCAGAAGCCACGGCGCCGGACAACTCCGGTGGCGCAGAGGCCTCGACGCCGGACGACTCCGGCGCCCCAGAAGCCTCAGCGCCGGACGGCTCGGGTGCCCCACACCGCGCATCGGTGGACGGCTCGGACGACCCGGAGCGCTCGGCACCGGACGCCGTGGACTCGCCGGAGCGCGGGGAGTCCGGCGCCCGGGACGCCCTGGCCCGCTCGGCGTCGGACACGGTGGGCGCGTCGGCACGCTCGGCATCGGGACCCGCGGCCACCCTGGATCGCCCGGTGACCGGCACCACAGCGCCCCTTGGGCCGTCGGCGCCCGGCAGCACGGCGGCCTTCGAACCGCCCGCGCCCGGAGCCGAACCCACTCCCGTGTCACCCCCGTTCACCCCCACGGGCGCCTGCTCGAGCACCACATGCGCGTTGGTGCCGCTGATCCCGAACGACGAGACCCCGGCCCGGCGGGGCCGTCCCTCGTCCGGCCAGGGGCGGGCCTCGGTGAGGAGTTCCACGGCGCCGGACGACCAGTCGACGTGCGGTGAGGGCGCGTCCACGTGCAGCGTGCGGGGCAGGACGGCGTGGCGCAGCGCCATGACCATCTTGATGACGCCCGCGACGCCCGCGGCCGCCTGGGTGTGCCCGAGGTTGGACTTGACGGAGCCGAGCCACAACGGCCGGTCGGCCGGGCGCTGTTGTCCGTAGGTGGCGAGGATCGCCTGGGCCTCGATGGGGTCGCCCAGGGTGGTGCCGGTGCCGTGGGCCTCGACGGCGTCCACGTCGGACGGCGCGAGCCGGGCTCCGGCGAGGGCCTGGGTGATGACGCGTTCCTGGGAGGGGCCGTTGGGGGCGGTGAGGCCGTTGCTGGCGCCGTCCTGGTTGACGGCGGAGCCGCGGACGACGGCGAGCACGCGGTGGCCGTTGCGGCGCGCGTCCGAGAGCCGCTCGACGAGGAGGACACCGGCGCCCTCGCCCCACACGGTGCCGTCGGCCGCCGCCGCGAACGGCTTGCAGCGGGCGTCGGCGGCGAGCGCGCCCTGCCTGGCGAACTCGGTGAAGGCGTTCGGCGAGCACATGACGGTGACCCCGCCCGCGAGCGCGAGGTCGCAGTCCCCGCCGCGCAGCGCCTGCGCGGCCAGGTGCAGGGCGACGAGCGACGACGAGCAGGCCGTGTCGACGGTGACGGCGGGGCCCTCGAACCCGAAGGTGTAGGCGATGCGGCCGGTGGCGACGCTGCCGGACCCGCCCGTGCCGAGGTATCCGGCGATGTCGTCCGTGATGGTCCCGAGGCGCGTCGTGTAGTCGTGGTACATCAGCCCGGCGAACACCCCGGCGCGGCTGCCGCGCAAGGCCGTCGGGTCGAGGCCCGCCCGTTCCAGGGCCTCCCAGGACACTTCGAGGAGGAGCCGCTGCTGCGGGTCCATCGCCACCGCCTCACGCGGGCTGATGCCGAAGAACTCGGGGTCGAACTGCGCGGCGTCCCGCAGGAATCCGCCCTCTGTGGCGAAGCCGCCGGGGCCGAGGGACCAGCCGCGGTCGGCGGGGAACGCGGAGATCGCGTCGGCGCCCCGGTCCACGAGCCGCCACAGGTCCTCGGGCGAGCCGACGCCGCCGGGGAACCGGCAGGCCATGCCGACGACGGCGATCGGCTCGTCGGCCCGGGCCGTGCCCCGTACCGTCGGCCGCTCGCGCCGGTCCTGGCCGGTCAGCCGCCCGTGGACGTGCGCGGCGAGGTCCTGCGGCGTCGGATGGTCGAAGACGAGCGTGGCGGGCAGCCTGAGGCCGGTCGCCCGGGTCAGCCGGTTGCGCAGCTCGACGGCGGTGAGCGAGTCGAAGCCCAACTCCTTGAAGGCACGGCCGGGTTCGACGGCGGTCGGCCCGGTGTGGCCGAGTACGGCCGCGGCCTGGGCCCGGACCACGTCGAGGACCCGCGTGGCACGGTCCTGCGGGGCGAGGTCGGCGAGTTCGCGCGCGAGGGCGGAGTCCCCGTCGGCGCCCGCCGCCGCGCGCCGCGCCGGGGGCCGCACGAGGGCGCGCAGCAGTGCGGGGACGCCCGTGGTGGCGGCCCCGGCCCGGACGGCGGCCAGGTCCAGGCGGGCCGGGACGACGACGGGCGGTCCGGCGGTGAGGCCCGCGTCGAGCAGGGCGGTGCCCTCGTCGGCGGACAGGCCGGTCACCCCGGCGCGGCGCAGCCGGTCGCGGTCGGTGTCGGACATGCCGCCGGTCATCGCGCTGGCCTCGGCCCACAGCCCCCAGGCCAGGGAGAGCGCGGGCAGCCCCTGGGCGCGCCGGACCCGGGCGAAGGCGTCGAGGAACGCGTTGGCCGCCGCGTAACCGCCCTGGCCCGCGGTGGCGAACGTGCCCGCCGCCGAGGAGAACAGGACGAACGCGGAGAGGTCCGCGTCCCGGGTCAGCTCGTGCAGGTTGACCACCGCGTCGACCTTCGGCCGGAACACCGTGCCGATCCGCTCCGCCGAGAGCGACGGCACGACGCCGTCGTCCAGCACACCGCCCACGTGCACCACCCCGCACAGGGCGTGCTCCACGGGCACCTCCGCGAGGACCTCGGCGAGGGCGGCGCGGTCCCCGACGTCACAGGCGGCCCAGCGAGCCGACGCCCCCACGTCCGCGAGGTTCGCGGCGAGTTCGGCGGCTCCGGGCGCGTCCGCGCCGCGGCGGCTCACCAGCAGCAGGTGTCGTACGCCGTGCGCCTCGACGAGGTGACGGGCCACGATCCGGCCGAGGACGCCGGACGCGCCGGTCACCAGAACCGTGCCGTCGGGACGGAAGGGAACGACGCCGCCCGGGCCATCGCCATCGCCACTGCCGGCGTCGGCCCGGGGGCTGTCGTCGGCTGCGCCGTCGCCGACCGGCACCCGGTGGAGCCTCGGTACGAACGCCTCCCCGGCCCGCAGCGCCACCTCCGGTTCGTCGCCGCCCACGACGGCGGGCAGCGCCTCGGCCGACGGTTCCCGACCGTCCCAGTCGACCAGGACGAACCGGTCCGGGTGCTCCGCCCGCGCCGAGCGCAGCAGGCCCCACACCGCGCCGAGGGCAGGGTCGGCCGTCTCGTCGTCGCGTACCGCCACGGCGCCGCGGGTCAGCACCACGAGGCGGGCGGACGAGGCACGGTCGTCGGCGAGCCACCTCTGTATGAGCGTCAGCGCCCCGACGACGGCCTCGCGGGTGGTCCTGGCCAGGTCACACGTGTCGTCAGGTGCCGGTGTCCGTGCCGGTGTCGGTACTGGTACCGGTGCCTGTGCCGGTACGGGTGTCTGTGTCGGTACGGGTGTCGGGAGTGCCACGACCACCGCGTCCGGTACGTCCGGCGCCTCGGCCACCGCCGCGATGCCGGGCTCCCGCCGCACCTGGGCGCCGCTCGCGTCGAGCGCGGGGACGACCGCCTCGGCGCCGTCGAGGACCGCCCACGTCTGCGGCGTGCCGGGCGCGGCGGCCGGGGCGGGCACCCAGTGGACGGCGAAGAGGGAGTCCGCCGGGTCCGGGGCGGCGGACCGCAGTCGGCCGGGCGTCACCGGGCGCAGGGCGAGGGACTCCACGGACACGACGGGCGCGCCGGTCTCGTCGGCGGCTTCGAGCGCGACGGCGTCGGGGCCCACCGGTGTGATCCGTACGCGCAGCCGGGTCGCGCCGACCGCGTGGATCCGCACGCCGGACCAGGAGAACGGCAGCCGGGGCCCGGAACCCGTGCCCTCTTGGCCGTCGCCCGCCGGGCGCGCCACGCCGTCGAAGGCCGCAGCCGCGTGCATCGCGGCGTCCAGGAGCGCCGGGTGGACGGCGAACCCGTCCGCGTCGCCGTCGCCCGGCAGGGCGACCTCGGCGTGGATCTCGTCGCCCTGGCGCCAGGCGGCCCGCAGACCCCGGAAGCCGGGGCCGTACCGCAGGGACAGCTCGGCCAGGTCCTCGTACACGCCCGTCACGGGGAGGGGTTCGGCGTCGGGCGGGGGCCAGGCGGTGAGCGGGACGCCGCCGTGCCGGACGGTGCGGGTGAGCGATCCCGCGGCCTGCCTGGTCCAGGGCGCGTCCGGCGCGTCGTCGGGGCGTGTGTGGACGGTGAGGGGGCGGTCCCCGGCCGTGTCGGCGGGGCCGACGACGGCCCGCAGCTGGACGCCGCCGCGCGCGGGCAGGACCAGGGGCGCCTCCAGGGTCAGCTCGGCCACGCCGTCGCAGCCCACCTGCTCGGCGGCCTGGACGGCCAGTTCCAGGAAGGCCGTTCCGGGCAGCAGGACCACGTCGTCGACCGCGTGGTCGCCGAGCCAGGGGTGGGTGTCGCGGGAGAGGCGCCCGGTGAGGAGGACGCCGCCGGAGTCGGGCAGGTCGGTGACGGCGCCCCACCAGGGGTGGTCGAGCGGGCTGAGGCCGACGGCGCCGACGTCACCGGTGGGCGGTGCGGCGTCGAGCCAGTAGCGCTGCCGGTCGAAGGCGTACGTGGGCAGGGGCACGCGCCGCGCGCCGGTCCCGGCGAAGACCTTCTCCCAGTCCGGGGACCCGCCGCCCGCGTGCACCTCGCCGAGGGAGCGCAGGAACCGGTCGAGGCCGCCGTCGGCGCGGTGCAGCGTGCCCGTCACGAGGGCGTCCCGGCCCAGGTCGCCGAGCGTCGACGTCAGGCCGAGGGCGAGCACCGGGTGCGGGCTGCACTCCACGAACGTGCCGTGTCCGGCGGCGGCGAGCCGCTCCACGGCGTCCGAGAGGCGGACGGTGCGGCGCAGGTTGCGGTACCAGTACTCGGCGGTCAGCTCGGTGCCCGCCACGACCGCGCCGGTGACCGTGGAGTACAGGGGCAGCGTGCCCGCGCGCGGGCGGATCGCCGTCAGCGCGTCGAGCAGGTCCGTGCGGAGCCGTTCCACCTGCGGGGAGTGGGAGGCGTAGTCGACGGCTACGCGCCGGGCGCGCACGCCGTCCCGCTCGCAGCCGCCCATCAGTTCGTCGAGCGCCGCCGGGTCGCCCGAGAGCACGACGGACGACGGGCCGTTCACGGCGGCGAGCGCGAGCCGGTCGCCGAACTCCGCGAGCCGCGCCCGGACCTCGGCCACCGGGGCCGTCAGGGACACCATGCCGCCCGCCCCGGCGAGGCGCTCGGCGACCAGCCGGGACCGCAGGGCCACGACCCGGGCGCCGTCGTCGAGGGACAGCGCCCCCGCCACACAGGCCGCCGCGATCTCCCCTTGCGAGTGCCCCACCACGGCGGCGGGTTCGACCCCGTACGACCGCCACAGCTCGGCGAGCGACACCAGCACCGCCCACAGCACCGGTTGGACGACATCGACGCGGTCCTCGGCGCCGTCGTCGGCGTGGCCGCGCACCATGTCGCGCAACGACCAGTCGACGTACGGACCGAGGGCGGCCGCGCACGCCTCCATCCGCTCACGGAACACGGCGGACGTGTCCCAGAGCTCCCTGGCCATCCCGGCCCACTGGGAACCCTGCCCGGGAAACACGAAGACCGTCCGCCCCGCATCCCGCGCCACGCCCTCGACCAGCCCCGCGCAGGGCTCACCGTCGGCCAACGCCCCGACCGCGCGCAGCAGTTCACCCCGGTCCCGGCCGACGGCGACGGCCCGGTGCGCGAGCGGCGCGCGCGTGGTCGCCAACGAGTACGCGACGTCGGCCTCGCGGAGCCCGGGGCGCGCCGCGAGGTGCTCCCGAAGCCGGGACGCCTGCGCGCGCAGGGCCTCGGGGGTTCCCGCGGAGAGCACCCAGGGGACGGGGCAGGGGGGTGTGGCCGCCGGGTTGGCCGGGGCCACGGTGGCCGCCCTGTCCGCCACACCCTCCCCCGACGAGCTCCCGTAACCCTCCAGGCCCTCATCGCTCGCCGCGACCCCGTCCCCCGCCTCGACGATGACATGCGCGTTCGTCCCGCTGATGCCGAACGACGACACCCCCGCCCGGCGGGGGCGGCCCTCGGTGTCCGGCCAGGGGCGGGGGGCGGTGAGGAGCCGGACGGGGGCCGTGGACCAGTCGACGTGCGGGGTCGGGGTGTCGACGTGCAGGGTCGGTGGCAGCAGGCCCGCACGCAGTGCGAGGACGGTCTTCATGACGCCCGCGATCCCGGCGGCGGCCTGGGTGTGGCCGATGTTGGACTTCAACGACCCCAGCCACAGGGGGCGTTCGGCGTCGCGGCCCTTGCCGTACGTGGCGAGGATCGCCTGTGCCTCGATGGGGTCGCCGAGGCGGGTGCCCGTGCCGTGCGCCTCGACGGCGTCGACGTCGGCCGCGGTGAGTCCGGCGTCGGCGAGGGCGGCGCGGATGACGCGTTGCTGGGAGGGGCCGTTGGGTGCGGTCATCCCGTTCGACGCGCCGTCCTGGTTGACGGCGCTGCCGCTGACGACGGCGAGGACGGGGTGGCCGAGCCGTCGCGCGTCCGAAAGCCGCTCCAGGAGGACCACTCCCACGCCCTCGGCGAGCCCCGTGCCGTCGGCCTGTCCGGCGAACGCCTTGCACCGGCCGTCGGGCGAGAGCACGCGCTGCCTGCTGAACTCCAGGAGGGTCGCCGGACTCGACATCAGCGTGACCCCGCCGGCCAGGGCGAGGTCGCACTCCCGGTTGCGCAGCGCCTGGACGGCGAGGTGCAGGGCCACCAGGGACGACGAGCAGGCCGTGTCGAGGGTGACCGCGGGGCCTTCGAGGCCGAAGGTGTAGGCGACGCGGCCGGAGGCGACGCTCGCCGCTCGTCCGGTCTCCAGCTGTCCCTCGTACTCGGTGTGCGTGCCGGGGACCCGCGCCGTGTAGTCCTGTCCCATCATCCCGGTGAAGACGCCGGTGCGGCTGCCGCGCACGGCGGCGGGGGCGAGGCCCGCCCGCTCGAACGTCTCCCAGGAGACTTCGAGGAGCAGCCGCTGCTGGGGGTCCATCACCAGGCTCTCGCGCGGGCTGATCTCGAACAGGGCCGCGTCGAACGAGGCGATGTCGGCGAGGAACCCGCCTTCGCGCGCATAACAGGTGCCCACCCGGTCGGGGTCCGGGTGGTAGAGCCCCTCGACGTCCCAGCCCCGGTCCGCGGGCAGCGCGCCGACACCGTCCCGGCCCTCGGCGACCAGGCGCCACAGGTCCTCGGGGGACGTGACGCCACCGGGGAAGCGGCAGGCCATCGACACCAGCGCGACGGGCTCCCGGCCCGCCGACTCGGCGAGCCGCAGGCGCTCGCGGGTCCGGCCCAGTTCGGCGGAGAGACGCTTGAGGTAGTCCAGCGTCCTGTCGTCGGTGTCGGTGCCGTGGGCGGTGCCGGTGTCGGTGCCGTGGTTGGTGCCGGTGCCGTGGGTCATGTCGAACGTGCTGCCCTTCCCGCGAAGAGGGGGGACCTGGCGGGCTCGCCGGGGTCGGCCGGTGGCGCCGGGCCGGGTGGGATCAGGTGGTGGGCGCGGCGCCGAAGCGCAGCGGCAGGGCGTCGGGGCCGGAGACCCCCGTCGAGGGCCGCCAGGTGATCGGTCCCGCGACCTCGGGCGGGCCGAGCCGGGCCGCGAGCACGTCGAAGGCCTCGGCGAGTTCGACGCGGGCCAGGGCCGCCCCCAGGCAGTAGTGCGCGCCGCCGCCGAAGGCCAGCGGGGACGCCTCCCGCTTCACGGTGATGTCGAAGGCGTCGCCGTCCTTGAACACCAGCGGGTCGCGCTGCGCCGAGTGCGCGCACAGCCAGACCGGGGTGCCCGCCTGGATGCGCAGGTCGTTGACGGAGAAGTCCTCGGCCGCCGACTTGGTGGCCACGACCGTCGTGGTGGGGCACCAGCGCAGCACCTCCTCGACCGCCTGGGTGACCGGTTCGGGTCCCTGCCGCAGCAGCGGCCACTGCTCGGGGTGCGCGGCGAACGCGACCATGGCGTGGCCCAGTTGGTGACTCGTGGTCTGGTATCCGGCGACGAGCAGGGTCGCGATGAGGGTGCGCAGCTCTCGGTCGTCGAGGGCGCCGTCCTCCTGCTGTGCGCGCAGGATGTCGGAGAACAGGTCGTCGCCGGGGTTCGCCTTGCGCTCCTGGATCACGGTCTCGAAGTACTCGTACATCCCCGCGAGGCCCTCCTCGACCTCGCCGACCCTGCTCTGGTCGGGGCCGAGGGCGAGGACCAGGTTGGTGTTCTTGCACCAGCGGCCGACGACCGCGTGGTCCTCCGCCGGGAAGCCGAGCAGTTCGCAGACGACGGCCGCGGGCAGCGGGTCGGCGAACGCGGCCACGAAGTCGCGCTCTCCCCCGGTGGCGAGTTCGTCGGCGAGGCGCTCCGCGGTGGCGCGGATGAACGGCCGCAGCGCGGTGATACGGCGGGACGTGAACGCGTGCGTGACCAGGCCACGCAGCCTGCGGTGGTCGGGGCCCTCCAGGCTCTGCATGAAGTCGCGCATGAACTCGCGCACGAGACCCTCGGAGGGCCCGACCAGGTCCACGACGTCACGGAAGCCCGAGACGAGGCGCGGGTCGCGGGAGAGGCTGTGGGCCTCGGCGTACCGCAGGACGAGGAGTCCCAGTGGGGTGCCCGCGACCCAGGACCGCTCTCTGGCCTCGGCCACCTCGGGCGAGTCCCAGGCGAAATCCGGCACGGTGATGTCCAGGAACGGCAGGTCCTGCCATGACGTCCCGGACTCTGCGACGGTCGACATACTCGGTCCTTCCCTCGGCGAAAAGGCGGGTGCGCTGCCGCACCGCATTCTGTTCAGTGGCTCTTGGTGCCTTCTTGGAGTCGGCTTGGATCTTGGGTCACAGGGGTTCGGCGGGCACCTCGGCGTACAGAGCCCGCAGGGTCGCGAGGAGTTCGGGGTCCACGGGAACGGCCGTGCCGTCGACGGCGGCGACCGGGCGCACGCCGAAGGCCGCGTTGGTCGCGAACACACCGCGCAGGGCGCCGAGTTCGTGCCGGGTGACGGGCGCGTCGAGGGCCGGTACGCCGGCGGCGGTGGCCGCCTCGCGCAGGAGGCGCGCGGTGACGCCGGGCAGGCAGCTCGCCCGGGGCCACAGGAGCCGGGCCCCGTCCCAGCCGCAGACGTTGAAGGTGGTGCCTTCCTGGACCCGGCCGCCGGGGTCGAGCAGCAGCGCGTCGTCGAAGCCCCGCCGCCGGGCGTCCCGGCGCAGCCGCAGCGTGCCGAAGAGGGAGGTGTGCTTCACCTCCGGCAGGTCACGGACGTAGGAGGCGGTGGCCAGGCGGAGCGGGGGCGGTACGTCCGGTGGTGCGGGGCGCGTACTGATCAGCGCGACCGGGGTCAGGGTGTCGGGGCAGTCCAGGTTCATCTCCGGGGCGCACACGGTGACCCGCACGGTCACGGGCCCCTCGCTCCGCTCCGCGACGCGCCGCAGCGCCGCCCGCACCGCGCCGGTGTCCAGTTCCGCGGCGAACAGCGTCCGGCTGTCGTCGGCGAGGCGCCGCAGATGGAGGGCGAGCCCGCGGACGCGGCCGTGCTCGACGCGCAGGGCGGTGAAGTGGCCGTAGTTGTAGAGGGCGAGGGCCGCCAGGTCGTCGGCGGTGGCGGGGCTGCCGTCGAGCCGCGCGACACCCGGACCGACGGGCCGCGCGCCCTCCCCCGTCGCGGCCGTCGCAGCCGCCACAGCGCCAGTCGCCGTCACCACCGTGTTGGCCGCCGCCGAGCCGGTCGGCGCCGTGCCGGTCGGCGCCGAGCCGGTCGGCGCCGCACCCACCGCTGCCGATGCCGCCCCCGCTCCCTCCCGTTCATCCGTCACGCGGCTCCTCCTCCCGCTCCGCCGCCCCGGTCAGCAGCGCGTGCGCCCGCACCAACGCCCTTCCCTTGAGGAGGACTTCGTCGAATTCGTCGGCCGGGTCGGAGTCGAGGACGATCGCGCCGCCCGCGCCGATGACCGTGCCGGTGCCGGAGGTCACGGCGGTGCGGATCACGATGTTGAGGTCGGCGCCGCCGCAGAGCCCGAAGTAGCCGATGGTGCCCGAGTAGATGCCCCGCGCCTCCTGCTCCAGGCGGTCGATGATGGCCATCGTGCGCAGCTTCGGGGCGCCCGTCATCGAGCCGCCGGGAAAGCAGGCGCGGACGCAGGCGACCGGGTCCACGTCGCGCCGCAGTCGGCCGCGTACGGTCGTGACGAGCTGGTGCACCGTCGCGTACGACTCGGTGACCATGTACGCGGGCACGTCGACGGAGCCCACCTCGCAGACCCGGCCGAGGTCGTTGCGGAGCAGGTCGACGATCATGAGGTTCTCGGCGCGGGTCTTGGCCGACGCGGTCAGGGACCTGCGCAGCCGCTCGTCGCTCGCCGGGTCGGCCCCGCGGGGCGCCGTGCCCTTGATCGGCTTGCTCTCCACGGTCCCGTCGCGGTCGACGCGCAGGAACCGCTCCGGGGACGAGCAGACGACGCCGACCGGGCCGAGGCGCAGATAGGCGCTGTAGGGCGCGGGGTTGAGGCGCCGGAGCAGCAGGTGGTAGTCGAGCGGGTCGGGCAGGGCGGGGAGCCGGATGCGGTTGGTCAGGCAGATCTCGTAGCTCTCCCCGCTGCGCAGTTCCCGGAGGCAGTCCTCGATGTCGTCGACGTAGTCGGCGCGGGCGCGGGCGAGGACGGCCGCGTCCGCCGGTGCCCCGGCCTCCGGGGCGGGGCCGCCCGCGGGAGCGGCGTCCGGCAGGCCGCGGGCGCGGCGGGCCGTCCGGGCCACCCAGGAGCGGGCGGGCGCGGCCTCGTCGGGGCCCGGGCCGCTGAGGGCCAGGACGTAGGTGCGGTCCTCCTGGTGGTCCACCGCGAGCAGCCGGTCGGCGAACATCCACACGGCGTCCGGCGTCTCGGCGCGGTGGACGTTGGGGCTGCCGCACTCGGCCTTCAGCTCGTACCCGAAGTAGCCGACGTAGCCGCCGTTGAGGTCGAAGGGGAGGTCCGCCGCGCCGACGGGGCGGGCGCGGAGGCGGTCCTGGAGGACCTCGAAGATGGTGCCGTCCTCGGTGCGTTCGCCGGTTGCGTCGCGGACCGTGACCGCGTTCTCGCCGGTCCGGTACGTCAGGGTCTCGGCGAGGGGGCCGGAGTCGTCGCCGAGGAAGGAGAAGCGGGAGCCGCCGACGCCGGGGGCGCTGCTGTCGAGCCAGAAGGCGTGCTCGCTGCCGGAGAACAGCGTGGTGAACAGCGCCGCGGTGTCCACGGCCCGGTCGACGACCTCGACGGTCAGGTCGAGGCGCGCGGCCCCGGCGGTCTCGGGCGGGCGGGCCCAGGGCGCGTACTCCGGTGGTGGGGCGGCGTAGTGGCCGCCTATGAGTTCGGCGAAGTTCCGCAGGAGCTGGGCGCCCCACTCGCTCGCCACGGACTCCGGGTGGAACTGCAGGCCCCAGCGCGGCAGTTCGTCGTGGCGCAGCGCCATGACGGTCCCGTCCTCCGCCCAGGCGGTGGCGTGCAGGCCCCGCGGCAGGGGTTCGGTGACGCGCAGCGAGTGGTAGCGCACCGCCGTGAAGTGCTGCGGCAGGCCGTCGAACAGGTCCTCGCCGCCGTGCCTGACCCGGGTCAGATGGCCGTGCCGCGGCACGCCCGGGACGACCTCGCCGCCGTAGTGGTGGGCGATGGCCTGGTGGCCCAGGCACACCCCGAGGACCGGAACGTCCTGCCAGCGGTCCAGGAGGCCCTGGCAGAAGCCGAGGTCGGTGGGGCGCTGGGGCCGGCCGGGGCCGGGCGAGATCACCACGCAGTCGAACGCCGCCGGGTCCTGCTTCGCCCAGGACGCGTCGTCGTTGACCAGGACGGTCGGCTCCTTGCCGTACACCCGGGCGAGGAGCTGGAACAGGTTGTAGGTGTAGGAGTCGTAGTTGTCGATCAGCAGCGCACGCATCGAGCGGTTCCTTGTCAGGTTCGAGCGGGACCGGATCGTTCCGGTTCGGCGCGCCGGAGACGGCCTACTCGTCGAGCAGGTTGTCGATGTAGTCGAAGACCTCCTCACGGGAGGCCGAGCGGAGTCGGTCCGGCACCTCGTCGCGCTGGTGCGGGGCGGGCGCGTCCGCGGCACCGGGACCGGCGTCCGGGCGGGTCGGCGGCGGTGGCGGCGCGTCCGGGAGGAGCAGGGTGCGCAGGTGCTGGCCGAGGGCGAGCGGTGTCGGGTAGTCGAAGACGAGGGTGGGTGAGAGGCGCAGGGCGGTGGCGCCGCCGAGGCGGTTGCGCAGTTGCAGGGCGCGCAGGGAGTCGAACCCGATGTCGGCGAACGGGCGCCGTTCGCCGACGGTCAGCGGGTCGTCGTAGCCGAGGACGGCCGCGACGTGGCTGCGCACCAGGTCGAGGAGGAGGGCGTCCTGTTCGCCCTCGGGGAGCCCCGCGAGGCGGGTGGCCAGGGCGTCGCCGTCCGGCTCGGCCCCGATGTCGGCGGTGCCGACGGTGGCGCGGCGGACGGGGGCGGGGGCGAGTCCGCGCAGCAGCGGCGGTACGTCGCCGCCGGGGCCGCCGCGCAGGCCCGTCGGGTCCAGGCGCAGGGGGAAGACGACGGGTTCGCCGGTGGCGCGGGCGAGGTCCAGCAGGGCGAGCCCCTGGTCGTCGGCGAGCGGTTTGACGCCCGACCGGGCCATCCGCCGCAGGTCGGTCTCCCCCAGTCCCGCCGTGAGGCCCGACCGGGACTCCCACAGGCCCCAGCCCAGCGAAAGGCCCGTGAGCCCCGCGTCCCCGCGGGCCGCCATCAGCGCGTCCACGAACGCGTTGGCCGCCGCGTACCCGGCCTGCCCGGCGGGTCCGAGGACGCTCGACACGGACGAGAACGCGACGAACGCCACGTCCGTGCCCGCCGTCAGCTCGTGCAGGTGCCAGGCCCCGTCCACCTTGGGCCGAAGCACCCGGTCGACGCGCTCCGGCGTCTGGTCCGCGAGGAGACCGTCGTCCAGTACTCCGGCCAGGTGCACCACGGCCGTCAGGGGACGCTCGGCCGGGATCGTCTCCAGGGCGCCCGCGAGCACGGCCCGGTCCCCCACGTCACCCCGCACGACGTCGATGTCGGCGCCCTCGGCACGCAGTTCCCGTACGAACTCGGGGGCGCCCTCGGCCGATTCACCGGACCGCGACACCACGACGAGGCACCGCACCCCGTGCGTCACCACCAGGTGCCGCACCACGAGACGCCCCAGCGTGCCGAGGCCGCCGGTCACCAGGACCGTCCCGTCCGTACGCCAGGCCGCACCGCCGCCGGGCGCGGCGGCCGCAAGGCGCGCGAGCCTCGGCACGAGCAACGACCCGTCCCGCACGGCGACTTGGTCGGCGTCGCCGGACACCGCGTCGACGAGCGCGGACCGGGAGGTGTCGAGGCCGTCGACGTCGACCAGACGGACGCGGCCCGGGTGCTCCGACTGCGCCGAGGCGACGAGGCCCCAGACCGCGGCGAGTGCGGGGTCCGGCGGCGTGCCGGGTGTCGGGGCGACCGCGCCCCGGGTGAGGACGACGAGGCGCGTGTCCGCGAGGCGTTCGTCGGCGAGCCAGTCCTGGAGGGCGGCGAGGACGCGGCGGACGGCGCGGTGGGCGGCGGTGGGCAGGTCGGGATTCTGGGTAGCCGTGCGGGCCTGGGTGGCCGTGTCGGGGTCCTGGGTGACCATACGGTCCCGATCGGCCACCTCGTCCCCAGCGGCCATCTGGTCCCCAGCAGCCACCAGGTCCCCAGCGGCCGTACGGTCCCGGCCTCCCGCCGCTAGGCCCTCGGCCGCCACGACCTCCGGAAGCTCCGCGAGTACGAGGACGTCGGGGGCGCCGCCGCCGGTGTCCAAGTGGGCCCGCAGCGCCGCCGGGTCGAGGTGGCGGGCGCACTGGACGCCCCGTGCCGCGAGCGTGTCGTCCGCCTCGGCTGCCCCGGCCCCGACCCACGCCCAGCGGGCCGGTTCCGGGTCGCGCGGCGCATGCGGTGCCGCGGGCCGCCACTCCAGGCGCAGCAGCGAGGCGTCGGCGGTGGCCGCGGCCCGGCGCAGGGACTCGGCGGCCACCGGACGCATGCCGAGGTTCTCCACCGTCACGACCGGGTGCCCGGCGGGGTCCGTGGCGGTGACGGACAGGGCACCGGATCCGGTGAGGCGGAGGTGGGCGCGCAGCCGGGTGGCGCCGGTGGCGTGCACGCTCACGCCGCTCCAGGAGAACGGCAGCCGGGTCACGGTCTCGCCGGGGGCGGCGCCGGGCGCCGCGACAAGGGCCGCGGCGTGCAGGGCGGCGTCGAAGAGGGCGGGGTGCAGGGCGTAGCGGTCGGCGCCGCCCGCGCAGGCGGGGAGTTCGACTTCGGCGTACAGCTCGGATGCCGGAGCGGCGCCCGGTCCGCCGTCAGCACCGGCACCTGCACCTGCACCTGCACCTGCACCTGCACTGACGCCGCCGTCACCCTCGTCGAGGCGCCAGCAGCGCACCAACCCCTGGAACGCGCCACCGTAGTGGAGCCCGGACTTGGCCAACTCCCGGTAGCAGTCGTCCAGTTCGATCTCCCGCGCGCCGGTCGGCGGCCACTGTGCCGATGGCTTCGGCGGGTGCTGGCCGCCGTGCGTCAGGGTGCCCTCGGCGTGCCGGGTCCAGGGCGCGTCGGCGGGGGCGTCGCCCGCCCGGGAGTGCAGGGTGAGGCCGCGCCGCCCGGAGTCGTCCGGTCCGCCGACGGCGAGCTGGAGCCGGACCGTGCCCTCCTCCGGCAGGATCAACGGGGCTTCGAGGACCAGCTCTTCGAGGACGTCGCAGCCCGCCTGCGCACCCGCCTGCAGCGCCGCCTCCACCAGCGCGGTGCCCGGTACGACGAGGATGTCGGCGACGGCGTGATCGGCGAGCCACGGGTGGGTCCGCGCGGACAGCGTCCCAGTGCAGAGCAGACCCCCGGTCCCGTCGGCCAGCGGGACGGCGGCGCCGAGCAGCGGGTGGTCGACGCCGTCCAGACCGGCCGTCGACACGTCGGCCTCCGGCGCGGCCGCGTCCTCCAGCCAGTAGCGGGACCGCTGGAAGGCGTACGTCGGGACGTCCGTCAGGCGGGGCCCGGCGTGGCCGAACGCCGCCTGCCAGTCGACGGCGACGCCGTGGACGTGGGCCTCGCCGACCGCGGTGAGCAGCCGCGCCAGGTCGCCCTCGTTGCGCCGCAGCGACTCGACGGTCAGGACGTCACCGGCGCGCTCGGGGCCCACCGCCTCGGCGGTCTCCTCGACGGCGACGGTGAGCACGGGGTGCGGGCTCATCTCGACGTACGTGCTGTGGCCGTCGTCGAGCAGCCGCTCCACCGTGCGGTGGAACTGGACGGTCTCGCGGAGGTTGCGCACCCAGTACGCGACGTCCAGGGCCGTCGTGTCGACCGGTTCGCCGGACACGGTCGAGTAGAACGGCACGGTCGCCGGGCGCGGCCTGACGCCGTCCAGCGCCGTCAGGAGGGTCTCGCGGATCTCGTCGATCTGCGCCGAGTGCGACGCGTAGTCCACGTCGATCCGGCGAGCGCGCACCCCGCCCGCGTCGAACGCCGCGAGCGCCTCGTCGAGCGCCGCCGGTTCCCCGGAGATCACCACGGACCGCGGCCCGTTGACCGCCGCCACGGACACGGCACCGCCCCACGGCGCGATGCTGCGGCGCACCTGGTCGACGGGGGCGACCACCGAGACCATGCCGCCGCGCCCGGCCAGGACCCGCAGGGCCCGGCTGCGGACGGCGACGACGCGCGCCGCGTCCTCCAGGGAGAGCGCGCCCGCGACGTGGGCCGCCGCGATCTCGCCCTGCGAGTGCCCGACGACCGCGGCCGGTTCCACGCCGAAGGACCGCCACAGCGCGGCGAGGGAGACCATCACCGCGAACAGCGCGGGCTGCACGACATCGACGCGGTCCAGGGTGGGTGCGCCGGACTCGCCCCGCAGGACCTTCGTCAGCGACCAGTCGACGTGCGGCGCGAGCTGCTCGGCGCAGGCCTCGATCGACTCCCGGAACACCGGTGACGTACGCATCAGTTCCGCCGCCATGCCCGGCCACTGGGAGCCCTGCCCGGGGAACACGAACGCGACGCGGTCGCGTGCGGTCGCCGTGCCCAGCGCCGCGTGCGGGCCCTGCTCCCCGTCCGCGAGCGCGGCGAGGGCCGCCTGGGCCCCGGCCCGGTCCGCGGCCACGACGACGGCTCGGTCCGCGAGAGCCGCGCGCGAACGCGCCAGCGAGTACGCCAGGTCCGCGTCCGGCACATCCACGTCCGGGTCCGGTGCGTCCGAGCCCGACGCGTGCGAGCCCGGTGCGCGCGAGCCCGGTGCGTGCGAGCCCGGTGCGCCCGAGCCCGGCGTATTCGGGTCCGGTGCAAGGAACTCCGCCACACGCCGGGCCTGGGCGCGCAGGCCCGCCGTCCCGACGCCGGAGACGAGCCAGGGCAGGGGGCGGGGTCCGGCGTCGGCGAGGTCTTCCGTGGGGCCCGCGTGTACCGCACGGCCCAAGTGGTCCGCGTGCTCTGTACGGCCCACGTGGCTCACGTGGCCAGCGTGCTCCGTCCGGCCCGTGCCACGTGTGCTCCCCACGCCCGACGCCCCCGACGCGCCCGACGCGTCCAGGGCGTCCGAAGCGTCCGAGGCACCCGCGACGCC
Organism: Streptomyces sp. NPDC127108; assembly: GCF_042677545.1. Taxonomy (NCBI): domain Bacteria; kingdom Bacillati; phylum Actinomycetota; class Actinomycetes; order Kitasatosporales; family Streptomycetaceae; genus Streptomyces; species Streptomyces sp. NPDC127108. Next base: position 119,890 of record NZ_JBHXTE010000016.1, read on the forward strand.
CCCCTCCCCCTCGCCCGCCCCAGGGCTCCCGACGGCCTCCGGTGGCGCCTGCTCCAGGATGATGTGCGCGTTCGTACCGCCCACGCCGAACGAGGAGACCGCCGTGCGGCGCGGCCGGTCGACCTTCGGCCAGGGCGTGGTCTCCGTCAGGAGCCGGACCGCGCCCGAGGACCAGTCCACGTGCGGAGTCGGCTCGGCGATGTGCAGGCTGCGCGGCAGTTCGGCGTGGCGCATCGCCATCACCATCTTGATGACGCCCGCCACCCCGGCCGCGGCCTGCGTGTGGCCGACGTTGGACTTGAGCGAGCCCAGCCACAGCGGCCGGTCGTCCGGCCGATCCTTGCCGTACGTGGCGAGCAGCGCCTGCGCCTCGATCGGGTCGCCCAGCTGGGTGCCCGCGCCGTGCGCGTCCACGCAGTCCACGTCCGCCGTGGACAGGCCCGCGTGCGCCAGGGCCTGGCGGATCACCCGCTGCTGGGCCGGGCCGTTGGGCGCCGTCAGGCCGTTCGACGCGCCGTCCTGGTTGACGGCGGAGCCCCGCACCACGGCCAGGACGCGGTGCCCGTTGCGCTCGGCGTCACGGAGCCGTTCGAGGACCAGCACGCCGACGCCCTCGGACCAGCTGCTCCCGGCCGCGTCGGCGGAGAACGACCGGCAGCGCCCGTCGGGGGCGAGCCCGCGCTGCCTGCTGAACTCGACGTAGCCCCAGGGCGTGGCCATCACGGTGACGCCACCGGCCACGGCGAGCGTGCACTCGCCCTCGCGCAGCGACTGGGCGGCGAGGTGGACGGCCACGAGCGAGGAGGAGCAGGCGGTGTCGACGGTGACCGCGGGGCCTTCCAGGCCGAGGGTGTAGGCGAGCCGCCCCGAGGCGACGCTGGGCATGCTGCCCACGACGCGGTAGCCCTCGGCGCTCGGCGGCACGTGCCGGATGCGGGCGCCGTACTCGCTGTACATGATGCCGACGAACACGCCGGTCCTGCTGCCGCGCAGCGTGGACGGGTCGATCCTGGCCCGCTCGACGGCCTCCCAGGACGTCTCCAGGAGCAGCCGGTGCTGCGGGTCGATGGTGACGGCCTCGCCCGGGCTGATCGCGAAGAACCCGGCGTCGAAGTCGGCCGCGTCGTAGAGGAATCCGGCGTGCCGGGTGCACGTCGTGCCGATGTGGTCGGGGTCCGGGTCGTACGCCACGGTCCAGCCGCGGTCGGTCGGGAACTCGGAGATCGCGTCGGTCTCCGAGCGCACCAGGCGCCACAGGTCGTCCGGCGACGCCACGTCGCCGGGCAGTCGGCAGCCCATGCCGACGATCGCGATCGGCTCGTCCTGCCCCGCGGACGGGCCGGTCCCCGCGCCGGGGCCGGATGCGGCACGCTCACCGAGCAGCAGGGCGCACAGGTGCTCGGCGAGGGCGCCGGGCGTCGGGTGGTCGAAGAGGGCGGTCGCCGAGAGGGCGCCGCCCGTGGCCTCGCTCAGCCGCTCCCGCAGCCGGGCCGCGGCCCGCCCCCGGATGCCCTGGGCGCCGAAGGCCCGGCCGGGGTCGAGCGGCACCTGCTCGGCGCGGTCCAGGGAGGCGGAGGCGTGCGTGCGGATCAGGTCGAGGAGGATCCGGCGCCGCTCCGCGTCGCGCGCGGCGGTGAGGCGCTCTCGCAGCGACCGGTCGCGTCCCTCGGTCCACTCCATCATTGCTTCCTTCCTGGCGGGGTACGGCGGCCGGGAACGGGTGCGACGGCGCTACGGGACGTCCCGTACGCCGTCGGGCCGGGCGGGGTTGTGATCGGCGCGACTGGCACAGGCAGCGTGACCAGCACGGTCGGCGTGACCGGCACAGGCGGCGTGACCGGCATGACCGCCGCAGGCGGCTTGGTCGCCGTCGGTGTCATCGCGGGACGGCACGCAGCCGTCGGGGTGTCCGGGCTGTGCGGGGCGCTCCCGGACGACGCCGGGCTCATCGCCGCGCCAGCGCCCGCGCCGCGTCCGGCTCCGCCGCGTCGAGGCTGTGCAGCATCCGGTCGGTCCGCTCGACGAGCGCCCCGAACGCCTCCGGCGTGATGGCCTGTTCCCCGTCGCACAACGCCGCGTGCCCGGCCCCGTCGACGTCGACCATGACGCCGTCGGCCCCGGCAGCGGCGGCGGCCGCGGCGAGCGGGGCCACCAGGTCGCTGCGGCCGCACGCGTGGCTGGGGTCGACGATCACGGGAAGGTGGCTGAGCCGCTTCGCCAGCGGCACCGCGCTGATGTCCAGGGTGAACCGGGTCGAGTCGCCGTGGGCGCGGACGCCGCGCTCGCAGAGCAGCACCTTGCCGTTGCCCGCCGCGAGCAGGTACTCGGCGCCGTTCAGCCACTCCGGGACCGTGCAGCCGAAGCCGCGCTTCAGGAGCACCGGGCGGCCGGTGAGCGCCACTTCGTGGAGCAGCGCGAAGTTCTGCGCGTTGCGGGAGCCGATCTGCAGGACGTGCGCGACCTCGGCGACGGCCTCGACGTGCGCGGCGTCCACGACCTCCGTGACGACGCCGAGCCCGGTCTCGGCGGACGCCTCGCGGAGCAGGTCGAGGCCGTCCTTGCCGATCCCCTGGAACGCGTACGGCGAGGTGCGGGGCTTGAACGCGCCGCCCCGCAGCAGGTGCGCGCCCCGCTTCCGCACGGCCCGTGCCACGCCGAGTAGTTGGGCCTCGCTCTCCACGGCGCACGGCCCGGCGATCCAGGTGAAGCGCCCGCCGCCCACGGTGCAGTCGTCCGACACCCGTACGGCGCTCGGCTCGCCCGTGGCGGCCAGGCTGCCGAGCGGCGGCGCGTCGGTGCTGTCGACGACCGACTCGACCCCGCTGGTGGCGCGCAGCAGGTCCATGAACTCCCGGCCCTCCGGCGAGGCCGCGGCGAGGTCGGGGAAGGTGACCAGGGTGTGGCGTCCGGCCCGGCAGTGGAACGACCGGTGGCCGCGGTGGCGCCACGCCGAGGTCAGTCGGCTCCGCTCGTCGATCGGCACGTCGGGATGGAGGCGGGCAACGATCATCGGGTCACCTTTCTGCGCCGTGGCGGCGGTGCGGGGCCGGGTCCGGGAGCCTCATCGCTGCCGCCCGACGCCGGGCGACCACTCGGGCCGTTCGGGGAAGTCGAAGTCGACCGCGTCGGCGATGCCCAGCTGCTCGGCCATCCGCTGGGCGCCGGAGAAGTCGCGGACGAGGCGCCGCCCCGACGGCGTCGCGCGCAGGTCGGCCACGATCTCGTCGGCGCCCTCGATGCCCGCGGTGACCAGTTCGAGCCGGATCGTGGAGAGGTCCTGCTCGGCGAACGCCTCCAGGGCGAGCGGCAGACAGCGCACCAGGACGGCGCGCTGCCCGGCGTTCATGCGGGCGTACAGCTCCCGGACGACCTCGATGACGATCGAGCCGTGTGCCGTCTCGTCCCGCAGGTGCAGCGTGGTGATCAGGGAGTGCAGGGGCTGGATCGAGTCGTCCCTGGCGAGCAGCGCGAGCAGGGAGTTGATGCAGGTCTCGGCCACCGCGCCCCACACCAGGACGGCGACGTCGCGCTCCCACTGCTCCGGCATCGCCGCGAGCACCGCGCGCAGCCGCCGGTAGGTGACGAGTTCGGGCTGCTCGGGCCGGCTGCGCACGCCGCGCAGCTCCCGGGTGCGGGAGATGGCGAGCATGTGCATGTACGTGTGGAAGCTCTCGTCGACGACGGCCTGCTGCACGCCCTGGCGCATCAGCGGGTGGTCGCTGCCGGGGAAGACACCGCGCATGACGAGGTCGAACGCGGGCTCCGCTATGAGGTGTTCGGTGGCGATGACCCGTTCGTTGTAGCCGATCCACAGGCCCGTCAGGACCCGCTCGCGGCGTTCGGGGGCGGCCGCGAGGAACCGGGGGTGTTCGGCGAACGGCACCATCCGCAGCGGGTAGTCCGGCAGCCCGGCGTCGTACCCGCCCGGCTCGTCGAGGGCGCCGGGGCTCGTCGTGACCGCGGCCCGCCGCGGCCAGGCGGCCACGAGGCGGCGCAGGGTCTCGCTGCCGATGCCGTCCTCCTCGGCCCACCCTCTGGCCGCCCAGGTGGTCATCAAGCCCGACTCCTCGCGCATCAGCCCTCCCGGCCTCGTGGTCCGCGATGCGGCTGCATCGTCACCGGCCGCTCTTGGCGGTTTCTTGAACGCGACTTGGGCACCGCCCGGACGGACTTCTGGATGCGGACGCGGGATGCCACGATGAGGCGGGCGCCGCGGTGACGCGGGCCCGGACGCCCCCGGGGGTGTCCCCCGCGCGCGGAGCGCACCCGACGCGCCGCGTCTTCCCAGGAGCCCTCTTCCAGCTTTTCCCGCTTCTCCGGAGTTCCGGTTCTCCAGAGTCTCGGACCTTCTCCGTCGTCCGTCGTCCGTCGTCCGTATGCCGTCTGCCCAGTCCCCGGCACCGTGCCGGGCGACGCCACCGTGAGGACGTCTCATGCTCGTTCCGCTCACCATGGCCGACTTCCTCGACCGCGCCGAGACGGCCGCCGCCACCCGGGTCGCGCTCGTCGACGAGCCGGACCAGCCGGCCGGCCCGGTGCCGACGACGACGTACGGCGAGCTGCTGCGGCGGGTGCGGGCCTGGCAGGCGGGGCTCGACGCGCTCGGCATCGGCGAGGGCGAGCGGGTGGCCGTCGTGAGCCCCAACTCGGCCCGGCTCCTTGAGCTGCTCTACGCGATCCCGGCGAGCGGCCGGATCTGCGTACCGGTGAACTACCGGCTCACGCCCGAGGAGATCGCGTACATCGTGCGGCAGTGCGACGCCTCGGTCGTGTTCGTCGACCCCGACGTCGAGGCCGCGCTCGGCTCGGTCGAGGGGCCGAAGCGCTTCGTCCTCGGCGAGCAGACCGACGCCCAGGTCATGCGGTACGACGTGGCGCCGCGCCCGTGGTCGCGGCCCGACGAGAACGCCGTCGCGACCCTCAACTACACCTCGGGGACGTCCGCGCGCCCCAAGGGCGTCGCCCTGACGCACCGCAACATCTGGCTCAACGCGATGACGTTCGGCGTGCACGCCCGGATCTGGGAGCAGGACGTGTATCTGCACACCCTGCCCACGTTCCACTGCAACGGCTGGGGGGTGCCGTTCCTGCTCGCGGGGCTCGGCGCCAAGCAGGTGCTGCAGCGCCGCATCGACGGCGCGGAGATCCTGCGGCGGGTCCAGGAGCACGGGGTGACCCTCGCGTTCGGGGCGCCCGCCGTGTGGGACGCCGTGCTGCGGGCGGCGCGGAGCTGGCCGGGCGAGGTCCCGGGCCGGGGCAGCGTGCGCGTGGTGTGCGCGGGCGCGCCCGTCAGCGAGCGCCTGGTGTGCCAGGTGGAGCACGAGCTCGGCTGGGAGTTCCACCAGGTGTACGGCCTGACGGAGACGACGATGCTCACCTTCAACCGGCGCCCGCCGGGCGCGCCCGGGAGCGGGGGCCTGACGAGGGCGGGGGCTCCGGCTCTGGGCGTACGGCTCCGTACCGGGGCGCGGGGCGAGGTCCTCGCCCGCTCCAACATGGTGCTCGACGGCTACTGGCAGGACGCGGCGGCCGACGAAGCGGCCCGGGACGAGGGGTGGTTCCGCACCGGTGACGTGGGGGAGTTCGACGACGAGGGGCATCTCGTCCTGTTCGACCGGCTGAAGGACGTCATCGTCACCGGAGGTGAGAGCGTGTCCTCGGTGGAGGTGGAGGACTGCCTCCTCGGCCATCCGGCGGTCGCCGAGGCCGCCGTGATCGGGGTGCCGGACGAGCGCTGGGGCGAGACCGTCAAGGCGGTGGTGGTGCCCGCACGAGGAGCCGCGGGAGCCGCGCTCACCGAGGAGGAGCTGATCGCCCACTGCAAGCGGCACCTGGCCCGCTACAAGGCGCCCACGTCCGTGGACTTCGCGGGCGCCCTGCCCCGCACCACCAACGGCAAGGTGCGCAAGAGCAGGCTCAGGGAGCCGTACTGGATCGGTCAGGACCGGCGCATCAACTGACGACGCCCGGCCCTGCCCCGGCGGGTGCCGTCAGTGCTGCAGGCACATCCGTCCGACGGACTCGTCACGGAGGATCCGTGTGAACAGCACCCGCAGCTCCCGTCCCGGGTCCACGCCGAGCTCCTGCGCGAGGGCCCGCCGGATGCGGTGGTAGACCCGCACCGCCTCGGCCTGCCGGCCCACCTCGCAGAGCGCGACCATCAGGAGCCAGCCGAGGCGTTCCCGGTTGGGGTACCGCGCGCTGAGCGCGGCGAGTTCGGCCACCGCGGTGCCGTTGTCCCGGCCCCAGGCCAGCTCGGCCTCCCACAGCGCCTCCCAGGTCATCAGGCGCAGCTCCTCCAGGCGGGCCGCCTCGCGCACGGCCGGTTCGTAGTCACCTAGCTCCGCGTAGGGCGCGCCGCGCCACAGGGCCAGCGACGCACCGAGGGCACGGCTCGCCTCCGCGTACCTGCCGTTGCGCAAGAGCCCGCGTCCGTCGCGCAGTTGGGTCTCGAAGCGGCAGGCGTCGACGCGGTCCCGCTCCACGGCGAGGACGTATCCGTGCGACTCCCTGCGCAGGATCCGGTTGCGTCCCCGGGGCGGGCAGTCAGGTTCCAGTTGACGGCGCAGATGGGAGACGTAGCTGTGCAGGCTGGCAACCACGTTGCCAGGTGGTCCGGCGGGCCAGATCGCCTCGGTGAGCCGTTCCGCGCCCACCACTTGCCCGGGTGCCAGCAACAGAGTTGACAGCACGGCACGTTGTCGCGCCGGGCCGAGGGGCAGGGGGCCCGCGGGTGCCCACACCGCCAGTGGCCCGAGGATGTTGAATGACAACTCACCTGTCAAATGCGTAACAGTTTTCACAGACATCACGCTCTCCCCCTGGCAACACTGTTTTTCAATGGCCACCGGTCTCCCCAACTGCTGGTCAGAATGACGTCAACACACCGGTCCAGGTTGGCCGAGCCACGCCTGGACTTTTCGTGTGTGCCGCATGAGTAAAGAGAGGGAGACATTCCCCACTATGACCGCGCGTTACTCTTTGACGCACTCCCTTTGCTCGCTTTTGCCAACGACCTGTCCTGATGGCGCAAAGACGCGGTTCCACCGCCGCTCGGGCCTGGGCTACGTTGGAACGTTACGCAACCTTGTTGCGGATCTTGGGATTACGCCCCGTGGATCATCGCTCCACGCGCGGGCGCCGCGCGCCTCGATCAAACCCGCACACATTCGCGCGCCGATCATTAAAGTCGGGCGTGCAATTCAGGTCAGCAACGCGCTTGAAGAAACAACCTTTTCCATCATGTTGCCGAATAACGATTCTTCAGATCAGTAACGGTGATTCGGCCAGGAAGACGCCGACGGTCTTCACACCCCGCGCACCACGCACGGCCAGTGTCCGGAGAGAAGATATCGGCGCACCGACCCGGCGGCCCGCCACGCCTCAGCGGCCACCGCGGCCGCGGGCTCGACGGCGTGCGCCACATTCCCGACCGCGAAGACGCCGGGGACTTCCGTACGGAAGTCCGCGTCGATCGCGGGCCCCCGCGTGCCGGGGGCGAGCGGGACCCCGCCCCGGCGTGCCAGTTCGTGATCGGGTACGAAGTCACCCGTGAAGACGACGGTGTCGCAGGGCAGTTGGGCCGAGAGCCCGGTGCGGTGCCGCAGCCGTACGGCGGAAATCCGCCCCCTGCCGACGAGTTCGGTGACCACCGCGCCGGTGAGCAGCGGAACGCCGTGCCACAGCCGGGACCCGGCCGCGCGCCAGGGCGTGCCGCCGTGCCGTTCCGCCGCCGTCACCTGGGCGGCCACGGCGACCCCCGCGCGCCGGACCGTGTCGAGCGCCGCGTACGCGACGGGTTCGGCGCCCACCACCACGGCCCGCGTGCCGACGTCCTGTCCGTACAGGTGGACGGCCTGCTGGAGTTCACCGGTGGTGTAGACGCCCGCGGCCCGGCCGCCGGGCACGAGGCGTGCGGCGCGCGGGCGTTCGCGGGCACCGGTGGCGAGGACGACGGCCCGCGCGGTGAGGCGTTCCAGGCCGCCGGGCGAGGTCGTGTCGAGGGTGAGGGGTCCTGCCCAGCCGGTGGCGGTGACGCCGGTGCGCACGCGGACGCCCGCCCTGCGGGCCGCGTCGACGCGGGCGCGCGCGTACCGCGGCCCGCTCGTGCCGGGTCCCGTCAGTCCGGCGAAGGTGCGGGCGCCGAAGCCTCCGTGGTGGCAGTGGCGGGGCACGCCGCCCGCCTGCTCCTCGCGCTCCAAGACCTCGACGCGGCCCACACCCGCCGCCGCGAGCCCGGCGGCGGCCGCGAGCCCGGCGGGACCGGCGCCGACGATCAGCACGTCCACAGTGCGCTCGCGCCTCATCGCGGTGCCCCCGCCCTGATCACACTCATCACCCTCATCGTCGTGTCTCCACGCTCTCGCGCCCTCCGAGCAGGGAACGGACCGCGGCGCCGCAGTAGAAACCCTGGCAGCGGCCGCCGCGGGCCCTGGTACGACGGCGGAGGCCGTCCATGGAGGCAGGCGGCACGGTGCTCGCCAGGGCGTCGCGGATCTCCCCGAGGGAGACGCGCTCACAGTGGCAGACGAGGGTGCCGTACGCGGGGTCCGCCTCGATCAGGTCGGCCCGCTCATAGGGGCGCGGGAAGCGCTCGCCGAGGTTGGGCATGGTGACGGGCGCCAACTCACGGGGCGCGCCGAGGTCGAGGCCGCAGTCCGCGAGCACACCGGTGACGTGCGCGGCGATGGCCATGGACGCGGTCAGACCGGTGGAGCGGATGCCGCCGACGGTGACGTAGCGCTGCTCGGGCCAGGGGTGGATCCGGTAGTCGTCGTCCTCGGTCGCCGCGCGCAGTCCCGCGTAGGCGGCGGTGACGTCCTCGTCCAGGAGGTCCGGCAGGATGCGTGCGCCGCGCTCGCGCAGGGAGGCGAGCCCGTCGGCCGTGGTGCCGGTGGCCCGCTTGTCGTCCAGGTCCTCCGCCGTCGGACCGAGGAGTACGTTCCCGTACACCGTCGGGGCGACCAGGACGCCCTTGCCGAGCGCCGTCGGCACCGGCAGCAGGATGTGGTGCACGAGATCGCGGGCGAGCTTGTCGAAGACGATGAGCTGGCCGCGGCGCGGGGTGACCGTGAACGTGTCGTGGCCGAGCATGCGGTCGACGGTGTCGGCGTGCAGACCCGCGGCGTTGACGAGGTAGCGGGTGCGCAGTTCGCCGCGGCTCGTGGTGAGCACGCGGGGGCCGTCGCCGGGCGGGTCCGCACCGGCGTCCGTCAGGCGGCAGTCGAGGTGCAGGTCCACGCCGGAGCGCACGGCCTGGGTGGCGTACGCGAGGGGGGTCGTCCAGGGACAGATGATGCTCTCGTCCGGCACCGCGAGGGCGCCGAGGGCGCCGGGGCCGAGGCGCGGTTCGCGGGCGCGCAGCTCGGCTGCGTCGAGGAGGGCCGTCCGGTCGTAGCCGTTGCGCTCGGCCTTGGCCCGGAGGGCGGGCAGGGCGGCCAGTTGCTCCTCGTCCCAGGCGACCAGGAGCGCGCCGACCCGCTCCACGGGGATGCCGCACTCGGCTGCGTACGCGGTGAGGCGGCGCTGTCCCTCCCGGACCAGGCGGGCCTCCAGGGAGCCCGGCACGGCGTCGAACCCGGTGTGCAGGATGGCCGTGTTGGCCTTGGACGTGCCCTCGCCCACGTCGTCCGCCGCCTCCACGACGGCGACGCGGAGGGAGTGGCAGGCCAGTTCGCGGGCGATGGCGGTGCCGACGACTCCGGCGCCGATGACGGTGACGTCGTAGGCCTCGTGGGCCTCATAAGCCTCGTGCGCCGACGCCGACGCCGATGCCGATGCCCGCCCCGACGCGGCGGGCGCGGGCGGCAGGCTTCCGGCGCGGGTGACGCGGCCGGGTCCGCCGCTCCCGGGCGCCCCGGCCCCGCTCACGACGGTGTGCGTTCGGTGAGGACCGCCACCTGCGCGCGGAACGCCTCTCGGCGGGCGGCCGCCTCGTCGGCGCCGATCCTCGGTTCGTAGACGGCGGCCGGGCGCCAGTCGGGCACGACGTCGCGCAGGGTGAGCGCCGGGTCGAGGCCGAGACGGGCGACCGCGCCCACGCCGAGGGCCGTGACGTCGGGCAGTGCCGAGACCTCCACGGGCAGTTGGAGCAGGTCGGCCTGGGTCTGCATGAGCAGGTCCGAGCGGGTCAGGCCGCCGTCGACGCGCAGGCTCCGCAGCGGCTCGCCGAGGTCGGCGGCCACCGCGTCGGCGAGCTCGGCGACCTGCGCCGTGACGCCCTCGCACAGCGCCCGCACCAGGTGTCCGGCCGTGGTGTCCAGGCCGAGGCCGGTCAGGGAGCCGCGCAGGTCGCCGCGCCACCAGGGCGCCGCGAGCCCGGCGAGCGCGGGCACGAACGTGACGCCGCCGGTGTCGGGGACGGCCGAGCCGATCGGGTCGATGTCCTGCGCGCCGCCGATGACGCCGAGGTCGGTGAGCCAGCGCACGGCGGACGCGGCGGTGTAGACCTGCCCGTCGAGGCAGTAGCTGCTGTTGCCGTCCAGGCGCCAGGCGACGCACGCGACAAGGCCGGAGTCGCCCCGGCGCGGGCTCGTGCCGGTCTGGGCGAGCAGGAACGCCCCGGTGCCGTAGGTGCACTTGGCGCTGCCGGGCTCGGTGACGTCCTGGGCGAGGAGCGCCGCCTGCTGGTCGACGAGGAGCCCGGTCAGCGGGATCGCGGCGCCGAACGCCGTGGTGGTGCCGACCGGCTCGGCGGCGTCGACGACGCGCGGCAGCCGTTCGGCGCCGAGTCCGAAGACGTCGAGGGCGCGCGGCGACCAGGTCGCGGAGTCCAGGTCGAGGAGCTGGGTGCGGCCCGCGGTGGCCGCGTCGGTCACGAAGGCGCCGGTGAGGCGGTGCGTCAGCCAGGCGTCGCTGGTCGTGACCACGCCGCGCGGGGTGAGGTGGCGGCGTATCCACGCCATCTTGGGGGCGGCGAAGTAGGGGTCGAGCGGCAGGCCGGTGAGCGACTTCAACTCGTCCGCGTGCTCGGCGAGCTCCGCGCACAGGTCCTCGGCGCGCCGGTCCTGCCACACCAGGGCGTCGGTCAGCGGCTCACCGGACTCCGGGTCCCAGGCCAGCACCGTCTCGCCCTGGTTGGCGAGTCCCACGGCGGCGACCGGCTCGCCCGCGCGGGCGAGCGCCTCGCGACCGGCGTCGAGCACGGAGGTCAGCAGGTCGTCGGGCGCGACCTCGACGCGGCCGCCGGGCAGATGGCGGGGGCGCACGGGCGCGGTGCCGGAGCCGATCACACCGCGCTCCGGGCAGACGACGAGCGCCTTGGTGCCGGATGTGCCCTGGTCGACGGCGAGCACCGGGCCGGTCATCGCCGCGCTCCGCGGCGGGGCGGGCGGGCGGCGGGGCACGGGCCGCGGTCAGTCTTGATCACCGCGGAAGCCTGCTACAGGGGGCGCGGGGCCGTCAAGGGTCGGCGCATGCGCCAAATGCCGCAATCGGTGGTGTTGTTGACCGGCGGGCGGTGACCAGTCGTACGCGAGGTGACGCCACGCCCGATGTCAGCGGTGACCCCTATGCGCAGGAGTCCGTCAGAGCGCGCCGCTGCGGACTTCGACGGCTCGGTCGGGTGTCGTGCCGAGGTCCCAGTGCGCCTCACCTCTTATCACTCGGCCGAGGTAGGGCAGGATCGCTGTGCTGAGCAGCCAGGTCGCCGAGTTCCACAGGTGCGCGGGGCTGTCTTTGACGGCGTAGTACCGGACGCAGTCGGTCACTTGGTACAGGGGGTGGGTGAGCGTGGTCGGTCTTGCCCAGCCGAAGCCCGTCCCGTGGTCGCGTGAGACATCCACGATGAGCGTTCCTGGCTCCAGCATGGCCGTCTGGTCCTTGGTCAGGAACGTCAAGGGTGCGCGGGTGTCCTGGCGGAGGCAGTCGACGATGACATCGTGGCACGCGAGCAGCTCAGCCAGTTCGGTCTGGTGTGTGGCCGAGACAGCGTGGAGTCTTCCGTTGTCGTCGACCACCAGCTGGGCCTTGCGCACTGCGTCGAGCGGCTCGTCGAGGGTGGCCGGGAAGCATGTGGTGACGAGCGTGATGTCGGTGAGGCCCTGTGCCCGTAAGGCCTTGAGGGCTCCCTTGCCGGCAGCCTCGTGGCCGATGACCACCGCGCGCAGTGGCAGGCCCCAGTGGCCGGTCCTGCCGATACACGTGAGGGCGTTCGTCACCGAGCTGTATCCCGCCATTTCATCCAGCTGCGAGCCCATCAGCGAGTCGAAGGAACTGCTGCGCGGCCCATGCGTCGTGGGTTCGGCTGTGATGAGGGCAAGCCGTCGGTCGACGGTTGCCCGGAGGGCGTTGTCGACCTGCGCGAAGTAAGGAGACCCCCAGAGGAGTTGTCGCTCCCGCAGTGCCGTGAGGTCGGGGAGTGATGGCTTGTGCAGGAGGATCACATCGCACTTGGAGAAGATCTCTGCGCGTGTGAAGGTGCCGCCGGACTGGCGCGCCAGGTGGCGGTCTGTCGCGCCGAAGGCGGTGCCGTAGCCCGCTTCGAAGTACAGATGGCTGCGGACCTCGGCCTCCAGAACGGCCAAGTGCTGGGGGTGGACGGGGAGGCGCTGGTCGCTGTCCTTGTGGGATGCCGCGATGACGCCGACCGTGAGTTTGGGCACGCCGGTTTCTCCGTTCGAAGGTGCAGGATCACAGGTGAGCGGCGCTGGCTCTCAGGGCGGCCAGGTGTTGAAGCGCCGGATGTGTCGGTGTCGGTCTGATGGCGTGCCATGGGGCACTTGAGCTTGTTCTGCGGCGTGGTCTGGGCACCGGGGCGGGGTGGCTATCACGAGATCCCGCCCGGTCTGCCGCAGAGCGCTGGCACGGCCTATCAGGATGAAGCACACGGCGCGTTCGCTGCGCGCTGTCATGCGGCCCCGGCAGTCCGTGCGGGCCGACGCCATGACGTCCTCGCGCCTCGCGTGTGCCACCTCGACACCAACGGGCCGCCCGGAGGGAGCGGCACCACCCGGCCGGGAACGGAGAACCTGCGCCCCGACACGCCTCTTGCTGATCGCGGTGACGAGCCGGGCCACCGAGGCGAAGTCGAATCCGGGCGGCATGACTCCTGGGCGGGCATGGAACGCAATCAGCGCAGTCACCTCGCTCACAGCACTTGACGCACAGAGGCGTCAAGAGGTCCGGGTCACACAGCGACCGAAGAACCGTCCAGCCTCCACCAGATCATCCACCAATAGTTGAAATATGCACCGCAATTCGCCCACTGGTCGATTTCTTGGCATGCTTCCACGCCCGCAGAGGATCGTCAACTATCAGATGACAAGGCGTAGTAGAGTTCAACTGCCCGTCGCACGGGGACGCTTGGGGGCAGGGACACATACGGCCACAGGAGGGCAGCATGACTGGGGCGTCAGAGCAGTCGAAACTTGCCACATGCCTGGACAGCCTGTTTTCCAGAAGCCGCCCCCAGGGGAGGCGGTGGACAAACAACGAGGTTGCCGACGCGATCAAGAAGAGGCACCCTCACATACGCGTCAGCGGGAGCTATCTATCAGCGCTGCGAAACGGCTCGCGCACACACCCCTCACAGGAACTCCTGTCAGCGCTCGCGGAGTTCTTCGGCGTTTCGCCGGCCTACTTCGTAGACCCTGACCACGCGGAGCGAGTGAACGCCCAGCTCGTAGGGTTGGAGATGCTGGGTCAAGCAGGTGTCCGCGGAGTCGCCCTACGAGCGATGGGCCTGCAACAGGACAGCCTTGATGCGATCACAGCCATGCTCGATCAGGTGAGAAGGCTGCAGGGACTACCCCCTGTGGAGGAGTGACGCATGCGTGCCGCGCAGACGGAAGAAGCTGACCAGGTTGCCCACGAGCCCGCACGCAGACCAGAATCCCTGATTCGCCGCCTCCGCCGAGTCGACGGATCCGGCCCCGCAGCTCCAGGCGCCTACGCGGCCACAACTTAATAACCACGAGAGAAAGGAGGGAAGAATGCTGAACCAGTACCGCATGGTCCGCCCTCGGAGCCGAAGAAGAGGGTTCCGGTTGAGGGATTCCTCTGCGCCGGCAGAGAGCGCGCCGTCTCCGCCCACGCCCCCTCATCTTCCCTCGTTGAGTAGGCGTGCCTGGTGTCGCCGATGATGAGACACAGCCACCATCGCAATCTTGCGCGCCTGCGCCGTAGTTGTGAAGCCCGACTGGCCGCGTTGACACTTCCCGCATCATGCGACATTGCCGAGTTATGTGCTCTTCTGAGCGAGCAGCGCGGCCGTCCGCTCCATTTGGCCCCGGTCGCCATGCGGGCCGCGCAACCGTGCGGACTTTGGATAGCCTTGGACTCAGCCGACTTCATCATTTTCGAAGCCAAGACTACACGTCCTCATCAGGAACACATCATCGCACATGAGCTGGCTCACATAATTTGTGGCCACCGCAGCAGTTCCCCTCTCGATGAAGCTACCGCCCGATTGATGTTTCCTGATCTGAATCCGGCACTCGTTCGAGACATGTTGGCGCGTACGGAATATTCCGAAATTCAGGAACAAGAAGCCGAGATGACGGCGAGCCTGATCATCGCCACTCGGATCGACCGCGCCACTCCCCCACTTCCCTCCGCACAAGGGACGCTGGGCGGGGCCTTGGGAATCACTCAGGCTCAAAGTCGGATATGACGCTCAGTCAACTCCAGAGCTTCGGAACAGACTTGGAGACCGCAGGCGTCGCGTGCATGTGGGTTGCGCTGGGACTACGAGCTCCGGCCGCCGTGCGGTCAAGCAAGCAACGCCCGCTGTGGCTGGCGGTCTTAGGCGCCGCAGCTGCACTCACGCTCCATCTGCCATGGTTCACCGAGCTCTTGCACCAAGCCACCGGCCCCACGCACCTAACCGCTTTGGCCCGGAACCTGTTCGGCGTCCTCACCTCTGCCGCTGTGCTGGACTTCGTGCTCCTCGCAGTGCGAGGCCGTCACACGTACGGGCTCTACGGTTCATCGGATTACGACTCTTCGGGCTCAGTGCAGCATTTGCCGGAAGCTACTGGCTACTCAGTGCGGCATACATCGGTGTTCGACACTCCTGGATTCCTCCGATCACTCCACTTCTGCCGGGCTGTTATGCCTTCTCAAGGGCGAGCGCGATCTGCGTGCCCCTGGGGGCCTCAGCGGCCGTCGCGCTCAGGCGGGTACGGACCCTATGGCAACTGTGGCCGTTATGGCGAGACTTGGTCAACGCGGTGCCCGACGTCAGCTTGGCGCAGACCCGCCAACGCAGCCTTGCTCTCCTGCAGCATTCCGGCCCGCTGGACCTGCGCCTCTATCGGACAGTGATCGAGATTCGTGACGCGATTCTCGATCTACGTGCCCACATCCCCCACGCGATACTGACCGAGGTCCGGATCCGCCTGGAACGCGAAGGCGCGCCGCCCGCCGAGGAGGACGCCCGTGTGACCGCCTGTTGGTTACGCATCCCCCGACGCATGAAGGCTGAAGGCACACCCCCACTACGCGGCGATCTGACCGCGCCGGTCCTCGGGGGTACGGACTTGCCCGGCGAAATCGAGTTCCTGCGCAAGGTGGCCAAGGCGGATGCTTCACCCCAGATCCGCCGAATCGCCGCTCACCTGAGTCACTCAATCGAGAAACACTGAGACCGGAGATCTCGTCCGACATGGAAATTCACGGCATCTGCAGCGACCAGTTCAGCGCAGTACGGGAGACCTTCGCGGGCTCTCTGCACAGCGGAGCGGACGTCGGTGCCTCTGTGGCGATCTACCTCGACGGCGAACCTGTTGTCGACCTCTGGGGTGGGTACGCCGACCGAGAACGTACCCAACCATGGCAGCGTGACACCATCACCAACGTGTGGTCCACCACGAAGACGATGACCGCACTGTGCGCTCTCGTTCTCGCCGACCGTAACGAACTCGATCTGTTCGCACCGGTCACGAAATACTGGCCCGAGTTCGGCGTCGCAGGAAAGAACCGCATCGAGATCCGGCACCTGCTCAGCCACACCGCCGGGCTCCCCGACTGGGATCAGCCGATGACACTCGACGACCTGTGCGATTGGGAGAAATCCACCACCTTGCTGGCACGCCAGTCGCCCCGTTGGCAACCTGGCACAGCGTCCGGCTACCATCGCTTCACCCATGGATTTCTGCTCGGCGAGGTTGTTCGCCGTATCTGCCGGCAGTCAATCGGCACGTTCTTCGCAGAGCAGCTCGCTGCCCCGCTGGACGCCGATTTCCACATCGGCCTCGCACCTGAAGACGATCAGCGTGTCTCCGAGGTCATCCCCGCATCCGGGCCCGCTCCTGCTGCCAACCCACGGGTAACCATCCCCGTCGGCGCATACGTGACGGCCCAGGACACTTGGAGCACTCAGTGGCACCGCGCCGAGATCCCGGCCGCAGCGGGCTACGGAAACGCACGCTCTGTGGCCGCTGTGCAATCGGTACTCACCTCCAGCGGCCATGCCTCCCAAGCGCCCCTTCTCTCCGAAGCCACTCGCCGCGCAGTGTTCGATGAGCAATCCCACGGTATCGATCTTGTGCTCGGTATCCCCCTGCGCTTTGGTATCGGCTACGCCCTGAGCTCGGACGACGCGCCGGTCCGTACAGGCGGTCTCCGCACCTGCTACTGGGGCGGAAGAGGGGGATCGCTGGTCGTCAACGACCTCAACGCACGCATGACCATCGCCTACGTGATGAACCAGATGACCCACCTCGGCCTCACGGACCCCCGTGGCCAGGAGCTCCTACAAGCCGCCTACAGGTCACTGGACCCTTCTGGATCCCTTCGGGGTTCCCGCGAGCCTTCCAGTGGTGTGGCGAGTCAAGAGGGGAAACCTGCCTGACGATCGCCGGGTGGACGTGCACGCGGCCGCCGGCAGTGCACAGCGAGTGCACATGCTGGTGCCGCGAGGGCAAACGAGTCGGAATGTACGCAACGGACACATTCGATATGCCGCAAAATGCCGCGTGAGCTGCAAGCATTGGCAGCACGCCGCGCACCCGGGCACATCGCGTGCACATGAGCCGAACGCCAACTGCCTCTGAACGTTCGAGACATCAGCACCGTATGTACGTGCTTCGGCGATCATGACCCCAACCCCCATCCTCTCAACCGCTCCGGCCGTACCGCTGCCGTGCCGCCCTGGGCACCAACGCGGCTTCCGGCAGCCCTGGATGGGCCGGCGTGCCGTACAGCTCTTCGAACGAGGCAGGGGCGTGCTCCCAGTCCACCTCCCACACCAGGTAGCCGTACGTGTCCAGCGTCTCGGCCAGGTGTGCGTGTCGCATACGAGCCTGAACCTTGCGCGGCTCGATCCCCGAGGCGATCAGCTGTTTCGCCGACCCCGCACAGTCCGTGCACCGCGTGCACAACAGCCTTCCCGGGCCGGGCGAACGCCTCCTCCAGTGCGTGCAGTTCGTCGAGGCGGCCGACGAACAGCCCGGGTGAGATGTTCGAGACTCCGCCGTCCGCAGCATCGGCGGGAATCGGGGTGTACGCCTCGGGCGGGAGCACGAACGCTTGCTCCGCCTTGACGGTTCGCGTCGACGAGCCGGTCACGTCGCCGCCGACGACGATCGCGCCGTCACTTCCGTGCGGTCCGGCGGGTCTCATCGATGGCTGCGGCTGTTTCCTGCGTTTCCACGTCATGGCCTGTACTCGGTGTGTGAGTCGTCGGTATTCCCGCCCGCGACGACGATGGCGCCGTAGCTGCCCGCTATTCCCGGCGCCGTGCTGCGTGGCCCTGCTGCGGCTGTCGGTGCGGTGTAGCGGGTCGAGGAGCCGGTCACGCTCCTCCGCGCCACAATCGCCCCCGCTCCCCAGTCACCGCCTCCATCGTCCCCGGCGGTGGGGAGGCGGGGGGTACTGCCGGGGGGCGGGGCGTGCTTGGCGTGCGTAGCTGCCACAGTGCCACCCCCAGTGCGGCGACCCCAGCCGCCGACCCGACGACGCCCCAGGCTTGACCGGACCCCTCTGGGTGCGCGGCCGTCACCCACATCAACAGGCCCACCGCCGCGCCCGCCTCGCGCGGAGCAAGCCCCCACCAGCACACTCGCTGCCAGACCGTCATGCCCCATATTCACCGCCCTAGAACACCAGGGCTAGGTCGTGGAGCACGCGTAGTGACAGCTACCGTCGACCAGCTTCACGTTGCTCTCACCGAGCAGCCTGACGAGCGACCGGATGTGTGCGGGCACTGCTTCGTCGGCGAGGACGACCTCGATATCTCCCGCTGAAGGCTCCCCATGCGTGACTCGGGCACCGGTCCGCCCGTCAGAGGAAGTGCGGCCTGAGCGCCCGCGTTGCCACGTCAGCTCAACACGCAGAACTTGACAGGAAAACCAGTCAGCGATCTCCTCTGGCGTGGCACTGCCACGGCTGGACCATCTGGGGCGGGCCCGCCGTCCACCGGCCGAAATGGGACCCGGAGCCGTCAACTCCCTTCCAACTGCTCGCAGATGGCCGGGACGAAGGCGTCGAGGTCCTTCGGCGTACGGGAAGTGATCAGCGGGTAGTCGCCGTCCGGATCGACGACGACGGCCTCGTCCACCCAGCTCTTGGCGCCGGCGTTGGTGATGTCGGTCCGCAGGGACGGGTACGAGGTGAGGACCTTTCCCCGCAGTACGTCGGCCTCGACCAGCGCCCATGGCCCGTGACAGATGGCGGCGATCGGGCGGCCGTTCGCGGCGAAGGCCTTCACGGTGTCGACGGCGGCCGTCTCCAGGCGCAGGTGGTCGGCGTTGAGCGTGCCGCCGGGGATGAGCAGGAGGTCGTGCGGGGCGGCGCCGAGGGCTTCGTGGGAGACGTCCGGGTCCATGCTCTCCCCGGGGTCCTTGTCCCCTTGCAGCGTCTGGACGGGGTCCGTGCTGACCGCGGCGACGGTGACGTCGGCACCGGCCGCGCGCAACTTCCGCAGCGGGACGAACAGTTCGTCCTGTTCGACGCCGTAGTTGGTGACGAGGGCCAGAACGCTACGGCCTTCGAGTCGTGGGCCTGTCATGGGAGTTGCCCTTCTGTGCGATGGCGATGCCGGCTGCGGGTCAGCCGCTCGGGTACGGATGGTTCCTCAGGAGCTGAGCGAGGTGGACGGCGTTGACGGCGAGTGTGTGCGTCGTGTCGGCCACGGCCACCTTGCCGTACATGAGGGGGCGCCCTTGGTCGTCGGTCTCCGACGAATCGACGTTCAGCCGTTCCAGGACCCGCTGGCAGATACTGGAGGGGTGCCCCAGCCAGATCGGGGTGGCGATCGGGACGATGTCGGCCTGGAGCACCTTGTCGCGCAACGCCGGCCAGGCGTCACCCTCCCCCATGTCCGTCCCGATGCCGGGACGGACGTCATGGTCGGCGACACGGACCGTCTCGGTCGCCACCCCCAACTTGTCGAGCTCGGCTGCCACTTGGCCCGAGAGCAACTGGCTGCTGGACGGGGCGGGCGAGGCGCTGAGCGTACAGACCAGCGAAAGGGCGCGCATAAGAAGGCTTCTCCTTGAACGTGGGCGGGAGGGACTGGTCAGTCGGGCAACGGGGTGCGCAGGGCACTGCGCCCCTGGTGCCACGCGGCGAGCAGGCTCGCGGCGAGGCGGTCCTCGAGAAGGACGGTGGCGCGCACGCCGAACGCGACGTCGGTGTCGAGTTCCGGCTCGTAGCGCAGCAGCCCGCCAGGGCGCCACGCAACGAACGGTGCAGGCCCAACAGGGACATCAGGTTGACCGTGGCGAGGGCGGCGGCGGTGACGCGGGCCCCGCACCGTGCGGCCTTCACGGCCGCCGCCCCCGTGCCCGTGCCGATCTCCAGCACGCTGCGCCCCGCGACGTCCTCGTCCCCCAGGGCGTGCAGCAGCAGCCACGCGTCGGCCTGGGGTGCGTAGACGCCGTACGGGGCAAGGATGCGGGCGGGGGCGCGCGGCGGCGCCGGGGCATGGGGCCGTGCCGTCGTCGACGACATCAGTCCGCCAGCCGCGGCAGGACCTCACTGCGGTAGAAGTCGAAGAAGCCCTGCTGGTCGGGCCCGATCTGGCCGACGTACACCTCGTCGAACCCGGCCTCCGGGTACGCCTTGACAGCTGCGACGTGCTCGTCCACGTCGTCGCCGCACACCATGCCCTCGGCGACGGCCTCCTCGGTCACGAGCGTCGCCGCCTGCTCGAAGTGCGCCGGGTCCGACAGCACCTGCCCCAGCTCCCCCGGCAGGAACTGGGTCGGCCACAGCCGGTGAGCCGTCTTGACCGCCTGGTCACGGTCGGTGCCCCAGCACACCTTCACGCCCCCGAGCACGGGCTTCTGCCCGCCTCCCGCACGCCGGAACTGCCCCACCAGATCGGTGTCCGGCGTCATCGTCACGAACCCGTCCCCGATCCGCCCGGCCAACGCCGCGGCCTTGGGCCCGAACCCGGACACGTGGATCGGCACGGGCTCGTCCGGCACGGTGTACAGCCGGGCGTTCTCCACCGTGTAGTGCTTGCCGCGGTGCGTGATCTCATCCCCGCTCTGCAGGATCCGGACGATGTGGACGGCCTCCTCCAGCATCTCCAGACGGACGTCCACCGCCGGCCACGCATCACCCAGGATGTGCTCGTTGAGCGCCTCACCGCTGCCCACACCGAACCGGAAGCGGCCGCCGGTGAGCACACCCGAGGTAGCGACTGCCTGAGCATTGACCGCCGGATGCATACGGACGGTGGGGCAGGTCACGAACGTCGTCACCGGCAGTGACGTCACCTGGGCGAGCGCACCGATCATCGACCACACAAAAGGACTCTGCCCCTGCTCATCCGTCCACGGGTGGAAGTGGTCCGAAATCGCCAAGCCGGTGAATCCCGCCTGTTCGGCGGCTCGTGCCTGCTCCAGCAACTCGGCGGGCGTGAACTCCTCGCTCGCCAAGAAATAGCCAAAACGTGTCATCGCCTGCGTCTCCTCGCTGCATGACCCGCGCGACGCCGAAGATCTCGGACTTTTCGCGGCCTCAAGCGGGTCTCGTGGTACCCCGCACGCCCCTCGCGCCGCCCCTATCAGCCTGCGCGCACGCGATCAGGGTCGCCACACGAGCGGGATGGAGTAACCCGAGTACCCCCAGCTCGGACGACAAGTCATGACCTTTGCGCTGCGGCAGGCTGCTCCCGACGGCCGCGTACGGGCACTGCTCGGCGCCGAGCGGGCGACTGCGCCGCCGTCCCACCATGGCCGGAGGCGGCCCCTTGCGGAGGGTCGCGTCCGGGCCCGAATGCCACCCCGGGCGTGGTCGTTCGTCCCATCATGCCGACGTTCCTTTCGATGTCCGTAAGGATCTTGCTGCGGGGGCCGGGTTCCCACGGCCTGCCTACGGAAACCGAGGCTCCGACGCGGCCTGGGCCCCGGCGGGTCCTGGGGCGACAGCAGACCCCGCCAGGGGCCCCGCATACCTGGATCACCGCCACCGGCCACCACATTCCTCGTGATCGGCCCTCGTGAAACGCCCCGGCTACGGCCTGAGCAAGCAGTCCCAGAGCAGTACGAGACCCCCACCCACCGAAGCACACCTCGCTGATGTCCTGGCTCCCATGTGTGAGGTCACGACCGGAAGACTTGACGTGCCACGTTCACTTGACCACGCGGACGGTACGGAACTCGGGGTCAGCGGCGTCCGGCAGATTCATGCCGGCTTTCACACCAGTCCGCAGGTAGGCGAGGGCAGGCTCCGTCAGCCGTTCGCCGGGCAGGATCGCCGGAATGCCCGGCGGGTACGGCGTCACCATCTCCGCCGCGACGCGACCTGGAGCCGCGCTGAGCGGCACGTCTTCCGTGCGGGCGAAGAAGGCGTCGCGCGGCAGACATGCCTGCTCCATCCGCAGCCCCGCTGCAGAGGGCACCGCCACCTGCGGCTCCTCGTCCCAGTCCGCCGACGCGCGGACGACCGCGCGCAGTGCCTCCAGCAGAGGCCTTGTGGTGGCGGGACCGTCGGCATGCGTGATCTGGACATTGATACGCCGGTGGTCGGCCAGGTGCACGCTGATGGAACGCCGCTCGCGCAGCCAGTCCGCCACCCGGTACCCCGACACGTTGCGGGCGGAAAGGTCCACGACGACCGGGAGGGGGTCGAAGTCGTCGGCAAGCCCGGGCCCGCAGAAGTCACGCCCATCGTTGACGTGCAGGCCCTCGATCTCCTCGATGCCTGCGCGGAGTTCACCTGCGGTCTTCAGCGCGTGGCTGATCAGAGCATGGCCGTTCAGCGCCATCTGCCGACGCCAGCCGTCCAGGGCCGCGTAGATGAGCACGGAAGGGCTCGTGGTTCCCAGGAGGTCCGCCCGGTTCTTCAGTGCCTCGGCCTTGACGAGGTCTCCCTGCAGATGGAAGACCGACCCCTGTTCCAGGCCACTGCCCATTTTGTGAATGCTCGTCACGCAGACGTCCGCGCCCGCGTCCATGGCCCACGTGGGCAGGTCCGAGTGAAAGGGCAGATGGGCGCCCCATGCCTCGTCCACGATGAGCGGGCGGCCCCGCCCGTGACACACCTCGGCGATGCCACGCAGGTCCGCACTGCTTCCGTACGGCGTGGGGCTGGTCACCATAGCGCCCCTGGCGCCGGGGTGAGCTGCGAAGGCATCCGCGTAGTCCCGCGCGGCGGGAGGGTGAGCCAGATGGCGCTCCTCGTCCCAGCGCGGCTCCACCCACACGGGCTCGATCCCCGCCAGGATCAGCGCCGCCACCACCGATTTGTGGGCGTCCCGGCCGATCAACAACTGCTGTTCCGGGCCCGCCACCGCCAGCATGGCCGCCTTGACCGATAGGGAACTTCCGCACGTGGTGAAGAACGTGTGCTCGGCGTGGACGGCATCGGCCATCAGTTGCTCGGCTTCCTGAAGGTAGCCGCCCCGCAGCCGCCGGTCGTCCAGACCGCCTGTCGCCAGCAGATCGTGCTCGAAGACCGACTCCCCCAGCACGAGCCGGACGGCAGGGTCCACTCCCCGTCCCTGCTTGTGCCCCGGCGGCGAGAACGACAGCATGCCCCGCCGACGGTAGGCGTCGACAGCTTCCAGCACGGGGGCTCGCGAATGGTCCAGCGACATACCGACTGGGTTCCCCAGCTCCCAGCACCCTTAACAGACGGCCGAGCCGCCATCGCCCCCCTGACGGGATCCGACGCCACCGCAGGCAGAGCGGACAAGGCCCGACCCCCTTCGGCACGATGCCCACCCTGTACGCGCGAGCGTGCTCGGGCCGAGGCGGGGCACTTCGAGCGCTGGCAGCTCACATGGACTCGCCGGTTCGAGCAGGCGCTTTCGGCCGAGGGTGCGCCCATGGAAGTTCCAGCACTCCGGGAAGCCTCAGTTACTCGTGACCGCAAGGCCTCCGTCACTGGTGGCCGCCGGGGGCGGACCCGGCACGAACCGGAGCCTCTGCCCTCTGCCCCCCCCGACTCGCCAGCCCCGCGCCGCGCGGGGTCAGGGGGGTGCGAGGCGGTCGAGTTGGGCGGCGAGGTCGGGGTGGGTGGCGGCCAGGTGAGGGCGAGTCGCGGTCAGCGGGGCGATGAGGTCGGCGGGATCGTTGTGGGCGAGAGCAGCGTGCAGGTCGCTGAGCGGGCGGCGGGCGGCGGCGGGCAGGTCGGTGAGGGCGGTGATCTGGCCCGCGAGGCGGCGCAGATCGGCGGCGTTGTGGCGGGCCCAGGTGGCGGTGGTGCGCTTGGTGGCCCGGGCCTGGCGGGTGGCGGTGACGCGCTGTTCGCCGGTGGTTCCGGCGGGGCCGGGGCGGCCGCGCAGGTAGCGGCGCTCGGCGGCCTGGCGGCTGGTGACGCCGAGGGGCTGGGCGAGGTCGGCCCAGCTGGCGCCCGCGTCACGGGCGGTTTCGATCAGACCGGTCTCCCATCCGGCGAGCTGTTCGCGGACCTGCCGCAGCAGCATCAGGGAGGCCAGGGCCTGCTCCGCACCCGGCTCGGCGCCGGGGCCCCCAGGGGTCTCGTGCTGGGCTGTGCGCAGGGCGTCGTTGATGGCGTTCAGGGCCGCCGCGGCAGCGAGAAACGACGCCGGGCTGTGGGCGTCGGTGCTGGTGGTGGACGGCTGATCTGCTGTGGTCACGGCACCTCCCTCATCGGTGTCATCACGTCGACGACATCATGTTTGTCATCCATTGGATGACATGTTACAACGGTGTCAGTGCAGCGCATTGGCAGCAACTGCCTACGACCCGCTGGAGGTGTTTCACGATGTTGATGCGCACTGATCCCTTCCGTGAGCTGGACCGCCTGGCGCAACAGCTGATGGGCCCGGGCACCTGGTCGAAGCCGTCGGCGATGCCGATGGACGCCTACCGCGAGGGCGACGAGTACGTGGTGGCCTTCGACCTCCCCGGTGTCGCTGCGGACGCGATCGACGTCGATGTGGAGCGGAACATGCTCACCGTCAAGGCCGAGCGGCGCCCGGTGGCGAAGGCCGACGAAGTACAGATGGAGCTGTCCGAGCGGCCGCTGGGCGTCTTCTCCCGCCAGATCGTGCTCGCCGACACCCTCGACACCGAGCACATCAAGGCCGACTACGACGCGGGCGTGCTCACCCTGCGCATCCCGATCGCCGAGCGCGCCAAGCCCCGCAAGATCTCCATCGGCGTCGGCGCCGACCGCAGGGAGATCTCCGGCTGACAGCGGCCGGCCGAACGGGTGCGGAGGACAGGCACCCGATCTCCCCCTCATCCCCCCGTCCTCCGCACCCCTGGACAGTCCGAACAGGAAAGGGGCGGCCGAGATGACTCTGCGACGCGAAGCGTTCCTCGACCATGTGAGAGAACGCGGTGAGTACGAGACCGTGCAGGAAGCGGAGCGGGCGGCCCGCGTGTCCTCGCCCTGCTCGGCGCGCACCTGGTCGGCGAGGTCCGGGCCAAGCTCGCCGCACGCCTGCCGGAGGGCTTCGCCCTGATCCTGCTCAACCCGCTGCAGAGCGCCGAACCGCTGCCCCCCGAACGGTTCGTCCGCGCGACCGCGGCCTGGATCGAAGGCGCCACCGAGCAGACCGCGACCTGGGACGTCAGCGCCGTCTTGTCCACGGTCGCCGACACCGCCGGCGACGACCTGATGGGGCAGATCCTGCTCCAACTCCCCGCCGGCTACGACCTCCTCTTCGGCCGTCCACAACCCACCTGACCAAGACCTGGGGTGGTGCCACACCCCTGGGCGCCCCCCGTCCCGGCTCCGATGAAAGGCATGCACCGCAGTGATCACCGACGTACGCGCACCTCAAGAGCCCCAGCAGCCGTACGGGACGGCGTACGAGCAGATGCTGGAGAAGGTCCGCTATGAGGGCGCCTATCCCACCCGGGAGAGGGTCGAGGAAGCCGTCCGGCTCGTCCTGGGAGGGCTCGGGCGTCAGCTGACCGGCGACGAACGCGTCGATCTGGCCGCCTGCCTGCCCCTGGAGGCCGCACGCGTCCTGACCGCGCAGATCCCCGACCCCCAGCCGCTGACCGGCTGGGCCTTCGTCAAGGACCTCGCCGCCCGCTCCGGCGCCTCCCTGGCCACCACCCGCTGGGACACCGGCTCCGTCTTCGCCGCCGTCACAGCACATGCCTCCGCCGACCTGATCACCCGCATCCTGGACCAGCTTCCCAACGGCTACGCCCTGCTGTTCGGCCGCGCCGAACTCGCCCCGGCCTCCTGAGCGGGCACGCGGAGTCATCGCAGAAGCCCGCGCCGCGCTTCCCGAGGCCCGTACCGCGACGGGCGTCGTTGAGCAGTTTCGAGCGCACGCGGATGCCACCCCGGGTCATGAACGAGGCGCCGACACGTCACGGTCGTCCGTCTCGGCCCGTGTATAGCGACCTCTGGCCCAGAGGGGCAACAGGAACCAGCACAGCACGTACCAGAAGAGGATGATCCCGACGAGGACCGGTACGAGCCCGTCATGCATCGCCACCCGCAGAACCAGCAGGAGCGCCGAGGTCAGCGTGCAGAGGAGCAGGACGAGCCCGACCATGGTGAGACGAGATGCCCAGCGCACCGCCTGCGGTTTTATCCGCCGCCCGCTGACCAGCCGGTGGAACGCGACCGGCCCGATCAGTGCGCCGGTCGAGGCCGAGCCGAGCAGGACCGTGGTCACGTAGATCGTGCGGTCGGTGGCGGACAGATCCGGGAAACGTGAGGTGAAGACCACGGTGAGCAGGAACCCGAAGAGGATCTGCACCCCGGTGAGGGCTACCCGCATCTCCTGGACGAGGTCCACCCACATGCGATCTGCTCGCTGTTCGACGGACTCACGGCGACCACCCCGAGGCCACAGCTCCCGCCGTGTTTCTCCCATGACTCGGGGTCAGTCGACCTTCGGCCCGTGCCGCTGGGACGCACGGACCGTGAAGGAGTGGCCTGCCGGATCCGAGAACAGACGTGCCTCCGTGGGCCCGCCACGGCCCGACGCGTCGATCGGAGTACCGCCCAGGCCCACGATGTGGCGTTCGACCTCATCGAGGTCGCCGGAGTCGACGAGGAAGTCGACATGGGCCTGGAGCGAACCCTCGGGCCTGGGCCAGCTGGGCGGGGTGGCGTTCAGATCCAGACGGAACCCCATGCGCAGCCCGCTGGGCGCCTGGATGTCGGTGCGGCTGCCACTGGTGTCCGGGCATGGCTCGGCGTTGAGCAACTTCAGGTAGAACTGGGCGAGTTCCTCCGGATTCGAGCAGTCAAGCACGATCGTGCCCTCGGTGATCAGTCCCATGCCGCCTCCTTCGCTCGTGCATCGAGTGTCCGAGGCGGCACCCGACAAACCGGAACCGCGCGCAAACGCCGTGGCCCGATCGCACCGCGCCGGACATCCGCTCGGTGCAAGCCCACCTCAGAAGGCGAGCAGGGAGTCGTCATCGACGTTCGCCCCCGGCAGCCGGTGCCGCGCCGCAATGAGGGCCACGTCGATGTCCCGGGTGCCGGTACTCACGCACAGCGTGTAGGCGATGTCGTCCATGCGGTTCCGCACGTCTTCGGTACCGTTCTCCGCCTGCAGGACACGCAGGGTGTCGTACTGCTCGACGAGGTTGGCCAGAACAGCGGGGTGCGCCATCAGCATGGTGACTCCTTCGATTGTCTCGCACGGCGTCGAACTGTGCCGCCACCCCTGTACCCCCACTTCGCGCGCGCACGCCCCCGGTGCGAGGGGGCGATGTCCGGCTCCGGGATTCTCACCTGTCTGGCTCTGCGATTTCCGCCGGCTTTCGGGTACACCACCTCAATGCACCCACAGAGTCATACCGTCCTGGCTGCCTCCGGCGGCGCCTCGCTGGCCCTCATCGTCGTCGGCGTCGTCGTGGTCCTCGGCCTCCTCGCCATGTTCGTCGCAGGCCGCCGCCGCGCCGCCCGCCGCACCCGCAGCACACCCGCCCACGGCGGCAGGCCACCCGGCGCAGAGACTCAGCGCGGTGACACCTGGCAGACCCCCGACGACGACCCCGACCAGGGAAACCCCCAGCGCTGACCAGAGGTCATGAGCGGCAGGGCGTGAGCGCCTCCGCGACGGCACCGACGTTCGTGGCGCCGCCGCCGAACGCGACATCGGCCGCACGAACTGCACGAGCTGGGCCTCGCGAGGCCCGTCGTCAGCTCTTGCCGCGGCCGGTGAGCAGGTCGCGGGCCCGATCCACCAGTCCCAGGCCAGGGCCCAGCAGTTTGTTGCCGGGCGGCGTGGACGGTCCGGCGGGGTGCGGACGCGTGGGGGCCGTGTTTTTCGCGGAGCGGACCTTGTCTCCCAGTTCGTCCAGGCCCTCCGGGGTCCAGGCCGCGACGAGCAGCGGGAAAAGCCGGGCCTCCTCGTCGCGGACGTGCTCGCTTACTTCGAGTTTCAACCGGGCCACCAAGTGGTCGAAGTCCGGGTCCGTCGCATCGAGGCCTTCCAGGTCCTTGAGGAGCTGTTCCACCCTCGCGTGGTCCGCGATCTCCTTGTCCGCGATCTCGTCCCCGCCCGGAACATGCTCGCGCACCGCCGGGTACAGATGGACTTCCTCGGCGACGGAGTGGCGCACCAGCTCGATGGTCAGTTCGTCGGCCAGCTTCCGGCGCTGCTCGTCGCCGACCGGCTGAGATTCGATCTTCGCGAAGAACTCTTCGACCTCGTGGTGGTCGATGGTGAGTTCCATGATCACGTTTCCGCCGTGCCCCATGGCAGGGCTCCCTTCGGTGTCACTGTTTCGCTGTCACTGTCCGGTGTGATGCGCTTGCCGACCCGGTCGCTACCGGTTGGGGCGCGCCGCGCTGATGTCTGCCAGCGCCGACTCCGGGTCCCGTTCCATGGCCAGGTCACCGAGGGCGACAATTCCCACCACCTTGCCGCCGTCGACCACCGGAACCCTGCGGATCGAATGCTCACGCATTCGTTCCACGACCAGACCCAGACGCTCGTCCGAGCCGACGGTGACGACTTCCTCGCTGCACACGCTGACGACCGTTGTCCTGTCCGGGTCGGCGCCTTCGCCGAGCACCCGGACCACCAGGTCCCGATCGCTGACCAGCCCACGAAGTTCGTCCCCCTCCATCACCAGGACGGCCCCGAGGTCTTGATCGCGCATGAGTCGGGCCACATCCCGTACGGAAGTGAGCGGTTCGACGGCCGCCGGTGCGCCCGTCATGATGTCGCGTACGTGCTGAGCCATGCGTCCTCCTTCGTCCTCTTTCGCCAGGTTCCGCGCCCCGGGTACCCGGGGCGATGTGCTCCATTCGCACCATCGGAATGCCCGGCTCCGCCCGCCAGAGGGCCTGACGGCACGAGCGGACTTCGGCAGGAGTCCCGGGTCAGGAGACCCGCGTGTAGAAGGCCCCCGCTCGGGCACCCGGGGGCTACACACGCCGACCGAACCGACCTGGTCGGCCGAAAGGAACAGGTGGCAACGCATGGGTTGGCTGAAGTCAGCACTCACGCGGCTGCTCGGCCGCAAGAGGGAGGCTGACGGCATCGCGCTGGGCGACGAACGGCTGCGAGCTGAAGGGCGGCGACAGAAACAGCGACAAGGCCACGAGGCGCGCGCAGCGAGTCGTGGCAGGGGCGGCAGGGAGGACCGGTAGCCCCTGGTGCCGTCCCAGGGCTGCCGGACGAGATCCCCTCCATCGCCGAGGCCCTTGCCGATCGACGAGCGCAAGCGCATGGGCTTCGTCCACGGCGCGCGCGGCGATCATGCCGAACACGGCCTTTCCATAGGGGTTTCCTCCGTTGCCGCTGCGAGTGATTCTTCAGTTGACGCTGCGGATGATGTGCGCTTCCGGATCCGACTGATCCGTGGCCACGCACGGCCCATGAGCGAACGGCCCGTCACCCGCGCGGGCGGTCGCCTTCGGCTCCTGCTCACAGCGGAACCGGTCCTCCTGCGATGTACGGTCGATCACACGTGCCAACGCGGGCTCCATGGTGCATACACCTCTTCTGGTGATCCTCTGCTCGTGACCCTGGCGGGATCCCCGCCGGTCGCCCGTACGGGTCCCCACCCCTCCTGGAGAGAAACCATTCCGCCGGGCAGACGCCCCTCCCTGGTCGCTGAACACGGCGTTGCGACGTGGCTCACGGGCGCAAGGCCGCGTGGAACGGGTGGCGGGGACGAGCGCCGGTCCGCGGACTGTGGCGTCGCTCAAGGGGTACTCGCCCGGCTCCGACTCCCCACGGGGCACCGGAAGGACAGATCTGATGATCGACAGCACCCTCCCCCTCCTCGTCCAGGGCTATGCCTGGCTGCCGGACCTGCGGCGGCGCAGCCGAGGCGACCCTCTGTGGACCCGACTGGCCGGCCGACGTGCCCTCGCCCTCCACGGCAGGGAAGCGGTGCGCTGGTTCTACGACGAGCGAAACGTCGTACGACAGGACGCCCTGCCGAGCGCCCTCCTCGACACCCTCTTCGGCCGCGGCGCCGTGCACACCCTCGACGGGGAGTCCCACCGCACCCGCAAGGCGATGTTCCTGTCCGCGCTCAAGGACCCCGGTGCGGTACGCAGCCTGGCCGAGCGAGCTGCGGCGGAGTGGGACAGTACGGCGGCTGACTGGGCGGACAGGGACCAGGTAGTGGTGTTCGACGAAGCCTCCGAGGTCTTGACCCGATCCGTCTGCGCCTGGGCCGGAGTGGCGCTACCGGATGAGGCGGACGTCGTTCGGCGGACAGCCGACGACCTGGTGGCGATGGTCGATGGCTTCGCCACCGCGGGCCCCCGGCACTTCCGGGCCCGCCGCGCCCGCAAACGCCAGGAAGCACGCGTCGCCGACCTCGTGCGGGCCGAGCGGGAACGCACCCCGGTGTCGGCAACCGCGCACCCGGACGGCGCCCCGACCGCGCTCTCCGTGGTGGCCCGCCACCGGGACTCGGACGGCACCCTGCTCGACCCGCACACGGCCGCCGTGGAAGTCCTCAATGTCATCCGGCCGACCGTAGCCGTCAGTTGGTTCGTCACCTTCGCCGCGCACGCCCTGCACCGCTGGCCCGAGCACCGCCGACGCCTCGCGGCGGGCGGCGCCGAAGAGGCCATGGCGTTCGCTCAGGAGGTACGCCGGTTCTATCCCTTCGCGCCGTTCGTCGCGGGCCTTTCCACCGACGAGGCGCAGTGGCGGGGCCGGCGAGTGCCAGCCGGGACGATGGTGCTGCTCGACCTCTACGGTCTCAACCACGACGAGAAGGTGTGGCCCGCCCCGTACTCCTTCGACCCGGACCGCTTCCTGGGCCGGTTGCCGGACCGCGACGCGCTCGTCCCGCAGGGCGGCGGCGACCCCGCCACCGGGCACCGCTGCCCGGGCGAGGACGTGACGCTGGCTCTCCTCGCCACGCTCGTCCCGAGCCTCGCCCGGCTGTCCTACGAAGTGCCCGCCCAGGACCTGACCATCCCGCTGCGCCGCATCCCCACGCGGCCGCGCAGCGGGATGGTCCTCTCGGACGTGGTCGATCCGGACAAGGTTCAGCCGCCTTCCACGCCGGTGGACTTGTGAGGCGATCCGACCGGCTTCGATTCGGGCGAGCCCCGTTGGCGCAGATGGACGGAGAAGATGGCCATCGATGCCACGGCGAGCAGCTCGGACTGCCAGTTCTGCAGGCTGCGGCTCCAGAAGTCGGCGCCCAGGACGTACTCGCCCCATCCGATCGGCTGCTGCAACTGCCGCAGGCGTTGTTCGTTGTAAGCGGCGGCTCCGGCCACCGACTGTGCGATCCAGGACAGCAGAAACAGCCCGGCCATCAACACACCTAGGGAGCGCGAGTACACACTCTGGCGCCAGCCCCCCGCGCTGGCCCAACGGGGCGAGTCCGATCGCGCGTAGCGTCCGATCCGCTGTTGCTTGTCGGTCTCGGTGCCCGCTCGGTCCATCTCCTTGGACTCCGGTGAGCCGCGTTGCAGCAGCCACACCGTGCCGAAGATGAACAAGAAGAACTGGAGGTACTCCGACTGCCAGTTCTCGGTGACGTCGACAGCGAAATCCGAGGTCGCCAGATAGTCGGCCAGGCCGATCGGAGCCAGGCCGTCCACCCTGAGCTCACTGTTGAACTCGGCATGCCCGGCAAAGGCTTGTCCGGCCAGGGCGAGCAGGAAAGCGGTGCCGAAGGCCAGCGACAGACCGTTCTCCCGCACGAAGGTCCGCACCTTCGATGTCATCGCTGCAACGCTCCCACCGTGGTGAAATACGCGATGCCCAGCACAACCACGCCCAGGCAGATCACGAACATGATCCGCACGGGATCAACTCCCCTTCATCGAGCACTGGTACGGCCGATCTCCCTGGGGCCTGCAGCCCGCAGCCACGACCTTCCAGCCATCGGGAAACTGCGAGAGGAACACGGTGTCCTTCTCCAGCACGACGCGGGCTTGTCGGCCGTGGACATCGACGTGTCGACCGGCGCCTCCGTAGGGCAGGTCTTCACCCAGCACGGAATCAGCGCACGACGCCTGCCGGGAGAGCTCCAGCTCCTCTCGAGGGCCCGGCGCCAGAGCCCCGCACAGCGAAGCGGCATCGCCTTCGCGGACGGCCTGCTCGAAGCGGGTCACCACGGCTCGGGCGGCCTCTCGCCGCGCATCGACCGCGCCGCAACCGCTCATGGCACAGGCCAGGGCCAGAGCAGATGCCAGGATCCAGCTTCCGCGGTCACATCTCACCCTGCCTCCCGGCGACGAGACTCTGCGTGATCATCCTGTGTGGGAGAGGCCATCTCCGCGTTCGACACGCCTGGCCCTCATATCTCTGAGGCTCACCACTGCCGAGTGCCGAGCTCCCGCTCGCCGGAGTTTGCACGGAGTACACGTGCGGGAGGAAACTGGTATGAGGGGCCTTCTGGTTACTAGGAGGCGTCATGATTGTTCTCGGCGTAATCCTGCTGATCATCGGTTTGGTGGCCGGCATCGGCATTCTGTGGACCATCGGGATCATCCTGGTAGCGGTCGGCGCCGTGCTGTGGATTCTCGGCGGTATGGGCCACGCTTTCCGCGGCCGACGGCACTACTGGTGACGTAAAGCGGCATGGCGAAGTGATTCACCATGGCGGTCAGGGGCACC
Organism: Streptomyces sp. NPDC127108; assembly: GCF_042677545.1. Classification (NCBI taxonomy): domain Bacteria; kingdom Bacillati; phylum Actinomycetota; class Actinomycetes; order Kitasatosporales; family Streptomycetaceae; genus Streptomyces; species Streptomyces sp. NPDC127108. The sequence goes on from NZ_JBHXTE010000016.1 coordinate 152,288, forward strand.
CGGACCGCCACGGAAGTATTCGGCTGCTTTCCGAGCAGGTACTGCGTGATTTCGATAATTCGAGAAGCTGGGCGCGGCGGCCGAGACGGCTCGCGTCGCCGACCACGGCGTACGACCCGGTATCGGCACGGGCACCCATGCCCCCCAGCGTGGTGAGCGCTGCACGACGACACCGCGCTCCCGCTCCAGGCGGTCGTCCGGCCGGGCGGTCGTCGACCGGGCCTGCTCCGCCGCGGCACGCGGGCCCTGCACCCGGGCTCTCTCCCCCCCCGCCGGCGACAGAGTGCCCGTGCACTGCCGCATCCCCGGCCGACTACGACACACAGCTGCAAGGAGACACACCGTGCGTGAACGCGCTGCCGTCTTCGACGTGGACGGCACTCTCGTGGACACCAACCACCTGCACACCGTCTGCTGGTGGGAGGCGTTGCGCCAGGCAGGACATCCTGTCTCCATGACGTCGGTGCACGGCGCCATCGGCCTCGGCTCCACCGACCTCCTGGAGCACCTCCTCGGCAAGGGCCGGGACCGGGACGAGGACTCCGCCATCAGCACCGTCCACAAAGCGCTCTACGGCACCTGGCACGAGCGCCTCACCCCCTTCGACGGCGCTCGCGACCTGCTGCTGCGGCTGCACGCGGACGGCTGGCCCGTCGTACTCGCCACCTCGGCGAGCGGCCCCGAACTCACGGCGCTCAAGGCGGCGATCGACGCGGACGAGGCGATCAGCGAGACCGCGAGCGCCGACGACGTGGACACGGGCAAACCGGCCCCCGACCCGATTCACCACGCCCTGGACCTGGTGGGAGCGCGGGCCCGGGGCAGCGTCTTCGTCGGCGACTCGGTCTGGGACATGCGGGCGGGGCGACGCGCGGGCGTCCTTCCCGTCGCCGTACTGAGCGGCGGAGTGTGCCGAGCGGAACTGGAGGAGGCAGGAGCTCAGGAGATCTACAGCGACACGGCCGACCTGCTGAGGAACCTCGACAGCAGCGCGTTCGGGCGGGGCTGAGATATCCGCAGTCCGAACCCGCACTGTTTGCTCGCGTCAAGGCAGGGCAAGCGGAATGGAGTGCTTGGGACCACAGGCGCAGCTGCGGGGAGCAGTGTGCCCGGACACCGGTCCACGCGCTTCTCGCGGTCACCTCGTTGACAGCACGTCTTGAGGAGGACCCCCTGATGGCTACTCGCCACAGGCACGACGACGCCCCTGATACCCAGCAGACCTTCGCACGACTGGCGAGGACCTCGTCGGGCCCGGAACACGACCTGTTGAGCACGGAGCTGGTCGAGGCCTGGCTGCCGATGGCCCACCGCATCGCAGGACGCTTCCGCAACAAGGGAGAGAACCAGGAGGACCTGCGCCAGGTCGCGGCAGTGGGCCTGGTCAAAGCCGTCGACCGGTACGAGCCCGAGCGCGGCCCCTTCGAGCCGTACGCCGTGCCGACCATCACCGGCGAACTGCGCCGCCACTTCCGCGACCACTCCTGGGACCTGCACGTCCCCCGGCGCGTGCAGGACCTGCGCAACAAGGTCCGCAGCACACGCCGCGAACTGATGGACCGGCCCTGCCACACCACCGAACCCGGCATCGAGGAGATCGCCGCGGGAGCCGGGCTGACCCTCGACGACGTCCGTACCGGCCTGGAGGCCCTGGAGAGCTACAGCGCACTGTCCCTGGACGCCGAGGTCGGCACGTCCGACGACGGGTTCAGCCTGTCCGACACCCTCGGCGAGGACGAGCTCGGCTACGACCTCGCCCTCGACCGCGAAGCCGCCAAGGACGGCCTGAGGAACCTCCCCGACCGCGAGCGCACCATCCTGTACCTCCGCTTCTTCGAGGACATGACCCAGTCCCACATCGCCGAGCGGATGGGCATCTCCCAGATGCACGTGTCCCGCCTGATCACCCGCAGCTGCGCACAGGTCCGCAGCTACGCCGACGGCCCATCGCACCGGCGAGCCGCCTGACGCGCTCGCAGCGTCGTGACCACCGGTGTGGAGTGGACGACGTTCGTTCCCTCGGCCCTGCTGCCGGCCGCCACACCCGGAGCGAATCAGCTTCTGACGCTGCGCAATGGGCTCCGGCATGGCCTGGCTCCCGCTGTCAGCGCCTCCCTCGGCCGTTTCACCGCATTTCGCGTTGATGGTGGCGGCGGTCGCGGCGGGCCGCGGGGGCGCCGAAGCAGAGGCCGCTCGGAACGCCGATGAAGCAGAGGTCGGTCGGACCGCCGATGCGACCGGCAGCCGCCCCGTTCGCTCGTCGTGGCGGCTGGCCTGGCAGGAGTTCCTTGTGGCGGCTACGAACCCGAAAGCGCTCATCCTGTTCACCGTGTTCCTGCCGCAGTTCCTGCCACGCGGCGCCGAGGGCGTGGCGGTTCCGCTCCTCGCCCGGCGTGCCCGGCGCTTGTTGGACGGCCTGACGGGCGTGGCCATGCTGGGTCTCGCGGCCTGGCTGGCGACGGAGCAGCACTGAGGCCGGGCGACGCGGCACCGCCGAGGTCGCACGCACGCATGGTGGCGGTGACTCAACGTGCGCGAGGACCGGGGCACGGCGGCAGGGCCTGTCCGGCAATGGATCAGGCAGCCGAGTCGTGCAGGCGAGAGCGGGAAGAGCTTGGCGCGGTAGCCTGGCGATCATGGGGGACTGGGAGATCCGGCCGGCTTCGACAGCGGACGTCGAGCCGGTGGCCGAGCTGCGGGCCGTGGCGCTGCGGGCGGATCTGGAGCGGCTCGGGCGCTACGACGAGCAGCGAGTGCGGCAGCGGCTGCGGGATGGGTTCGCTCCGGCGCACACCTGGGTGATCGAGGTGGATGGCCTGTTCGCCGGCTGCGTGTCGCTGCGGCCCGGCGAGGACGCCCACTGGCTGGAGCACTTTTACCTGGCTCCCCACCTGCAGGGCAGCGGCATCGGTACTGCCATGCTGCGTGAGCTGCTGGAGCGGTGTGACCGCGAGGGCACCGTCGTCCGGCTGAACGTGCTGCAAGGCAGTCGGGCCCAGCGACTGTACGAGCGGCTCGGATTCACACGCGAGACCGCGGATCCGGTGGACGTGTTCATGGTGCGCCCGCCGGCGTTGGCCGTGCGTGACAAATGATCAGCGAGCCGGTTCGCTGATCCAGTATCGGCTGATCCGGTGTCGAAGGCGGGTGGCCGGCCGCCGAGGGTTCCGCGTCGTCCGCGGTCGGCGGCTCGGTCGCGCCGCTCGGGGATCGCGGCGGCGACGCCCTGGTCCGCAACCGCCGCGGAACCCCATGGACCACCTGTCGACTCACCTCGACCTGCCGCAAGATCAATCGTCAGGCAAGTCCTGGCGCGGTAGCGGTGGCAAGTCCTAGTGCTGGAGCGGTGGCCGGCTCCAGTGCCGGTGGGCGGCCATGGCCCCTGCCAGGGCTCGGGTGAACTCCCGGGCGTCCGGTCCGGTGGAGGTGTCAGTGACCACCCCGTGGTCACTGACGGGCCGCCCGGGCTCGGAGGCGGTCCGCAGTCCCTCCAGGTCCAGCTGGCTGAGCGCGCCGACGCCGGAGCCGATTGCGCCGATGGGTTTTCCATGCCGGTAGGCATCCCGCAGGAACCGCAGGGACGCCGCGTCGGGCCACGGCGCCGGACGGGCCGGTCCGCCCGGTATCAGGACCGCGTCGTAGAGGACCGAGGCGACGGTGGGCAGCGCGCGGTCCACGGTGTACGAGTCCCCGTCGGCTGCCGTCACCTTGCCGTCCATGGCGGCCAGGGCTTCCACCACCGCTCCCTGTTCCTCCAACCCCGCTCGCACGACGTCGAGTTGGGCGGCGTCCACGCCTTCGCCCACGAGTACGGCGACCTGGCGGGTGCGAATGGAGCCGTCGCCGCGCAGGCTCTCCAACGAGAGGGCGGGAGAGGACGCCTTGCGCTCGGCTGCGGCCGGGTCGCGTTCGGGCAGGGGCACGCCGATCCCCTCGGCGACCGAAGCGGCCAGCGCGTGGTCCACATGCGCCAGTTCGGCGACGGTGCGCCGCCTGACGTGCCGGGCCGCCACCTTGCCCAGTTCGAAGCGGAAAGCGTCGACGATGTGCCGCTGTTCCCAGTCGGCCATGCTGTGCCAGAAGAGCGCTGCCTGGCTGTGGTGGTCGGTGAAGCCGGGGCTGCGGCGGCGGATCTTGGCGCCGTCGACGCGTTCGGTGAAGTGGGTGAAGGCACCTTGCTCGGTACTGGCGAGGGCCGGACAGCCGCCGCCCAGGGAGTTGGGTGTGTAGCTGGTGCCGCTGTGGATCGCGTGCTGGTGGAAGCCGTCGCGCTGGTTGCTGCGGACCGGGGCGACGGGCTGGTTGACGGGCATCTGGGCGAAGTTGGGGCCGCCGAGACGCAACAGCTGGGTGTCCAGGTAGGAGAAGTTCCGGGCCTGGAGGAGCGGGTCGTTGGTGAAGTCGATGCCGGGAACGAGGTTGGCGGTGTGGAAGGCGACCTGCTCGGTCTCGGCGAAGAAGTTGTCGGGGTTGCGGTCGAGCACCATCCGGCCGATGGGGCGGACCGGCACCTGCTCCTCAGGGAGAATCTTCGTGGCGTCCAGCAGGTCGTAGGGGAAGGCGAACTCGTCCTCCTCGGCGACCAGTTGTACGCCCAGTTCCCATTCCGGGAATTCTCCGTTCTCGATCGCCTGCCACAGGTCGCGGCGGTTGAAGTCCGGGTCGCGGCCCTGGCACTCCTGGGCTTCGTCCCACACCAGTGAGTGCACGCCCAGCTTCGGCTTCCAGTGGAACTTCACGAACGTGCCGCGCCCGGCCGCGTCCACGAAGCGGAAGGTGTGGACACCGAAGCCCTGCATCATGCGGTAGCTGCGCGGGATGGCGCGGTCCGACATCAGCCACATGATGGCGTGCAGCGTCTCCGGCTGAAGGGAGACGAAGTCCCACAGGGTGTCGTGCGCGGAGGCGCCGGTGGGAATCTCATTGTGCGGTTCGGGCTTGAGGGCGTGGACGAAGTCGGGGAACTTGATCCCGTCCTGGATGAAGAAGACCGGGAAGTTGTTGCCGACCAGGTCGTAATTACCCTCCGCGGTGTAGAACTTGGTCGCGAAACCGCGGACGTCGCGCACGGTGTCGGCGGAGCCGCGCGGGCCCTGCACGGTGGAGAAGCGAACGAAGACCGGAGTGCGCACGGAGGGGTCCTGGAGGAAGGCGGCCCGGGTGAACTCCGCACAGGACGCGTACGGTTCGAAGAATCCGTACGCGCCCGCACCGCGCGCGTGCACCACCCGCTCGGGAATGCGCTCATGGTCGAAGCGGGTGATCTTCTCGCGGAAGTGGAAGTCCTCCATGAGAGTCGGGCCGCGTTCCCCTGCGGTCAGCGAGTCGTCGGTGTGGCCCACTGGGACCCCTTGGTCCGTGGTGAGCGGGCCGTCTGCCGGATCGGCGGCCCGGTAGGCGTCGCGCTGGGACTGTTTGCGGTTCTGGGACGTCATCGGGGACTCCTTGCTTCGATTCCGGTGGCCTGGGTGGTGGCGAACGCGGGGGTGAACGCCGCGCAGAACAACCTGAGGCCGTCCGGCCTGCGGCGCGTGATGACGGCGTGGGGACCCGCTGTCACGGGCGGGATGCGCTCCTGCGGCGGACAACGGACAGCCCGCCGGGTATCCCCCGGGAACCCTCACAAAACCGGCTGCGGACCACGGCACCCGTTTCGTGAAAGCGCGGGCGCCCGGGGGCCGGTTTGCCGTGGGTCTCCGGGGTACTTGCCCGGGGCGCAAGACCACACCCACGACGGGAGGAACAACGTGACCACCGCACGAGAGATCATGACGCCTGGCGCCGAATGCATCGGCGAACAGGAAAGTGTGCTGCAGGCCGCCCGGAAGATGACCGAACTGGGGGTCGGCGCGCTGCCGATCTGTGGAACCGACGACCGCCTCAAGGGCATGGTCACCGACCGCGACATCGTCATCAAGGTACTCGGCGCCGACCAGGACCCCGGGAAGGTCACCGCCGGTGACCTCTCCCAGGGCGAAGTGGTCACCATCGGCGCGGACGACCGCGTCGAGGAGATCCTGCGCACCATGACCACGCACAAGGTGCGCCGCCTCCCCGTCATCGACAAGCAACGTCTGGTCGGCATCGTCGCCCAAGCGGACGTCGCCCGCGCGCTGCCCGACCCCCAGGTCGGCGACCTGCTGGAAGCCCTCTCCAGCGAGTAGCGGCCGCTCGACGGGGCAGAGCATGCGCAGAGCACACAGGGGTGTCGTCCGTCCAGCCCTGTGAGCGGCCCTCCGTGAGGCCCTGCGTGAAGGGCGGATGACATCGGGCGCTCGGGCGGGGAGCCGGTGCAGGCAGTGTGCTCACCGTCGCCCCGCCCGGTGGCGCGACCGTGGTGGTGCGGGCGGGATGGCGGGCGAGCGCCGCCTGCAGGGAGTGGTCGGCCGCGCGGTCGTCGAAGGCCCCATGGGCGCCGTGATCGCGACCGCCTGCATCGTCCGCCGGCTCCAGAGGTTGCCGTCCGGGAGGGTGCCGTCGGCGGTCGGCTCGTGGACTGCGCCGGTCTGCTGGGCGTCGAATCCGGTGCGGGCCGGATAGCGGTCGAGCAGGGCGGGCGCCAAGCGGTTGGATCAGAGACAGCGGGCAGTCGTACCACCGTCAGGCTCACCCGGCTGTGCCGGCGCGGGGGTTCTGTGCGCACCGCCGAGGTGAAGCCGTTGATGGCGTGCTCGGCGCCGCAGTAGGCGGACTGCAGCGGGATGGCCCGCCTTCCCGCGGGCCGGCAAGGCGATGCGGGCCCCTCGGGCACCGAAGAGGCGGGCCGTGGCCCGGCTGCCCCCGACGCTCGCGCCCGTGATGACCACGGTCTGCGACATTGCCGAATTCCTCTGTCGCCGTGACCGGCCGCTCCTCGACTGCCGGAGGGCCGGACAGCACGTCCGGTGCCGGGCGGCGTGCCGGATGGGCCGTCAGTCGGCCCCGTCGCGCTTCCCTTCTGTCCGTGCCCGGCGGTTCACTGGCCCTCGTCCGCGCCCGGCCGCTCGGGCCGGTGCCGACCGCCCGGCAGCATCTCCTGCACCTTGGCCTTGAAGCCCTGCCGGACCATGCCTGCGCGGTCGCTGTCCCCCTTGAGGATGGAGGTGGCCGCGGCCTCGATCTCATCGAGGGAGGCATGCGGCGGAATGGGCGGCACGGCGGGGTCGGTGCGGAAGTCGAGCACGAAGGGCCGACGGGCGGACAGCGCCTGGTGCCAGGCGTCCGCCACATCACCGGGCTTCTCCACGCGGAGGCCGCCAAGCCCGATGGACCGGGCGAAATCGGCGTAGGGGACATCCGGGATGCCCTGGGACGGCAGGAACTGCGGGGCGCCCGACATGGCCCGCATCTCCCAGGTCACCTGGTTCAGATCCTGGTTGTTCAGCACGGCCACGACCAGCTGCGGATTCTCCCACTGCTCCCAGTACTTGGCAGCGGTGATCAGTTCGCTCATGCCGTTCATCTGCATCGCGCCGTCGCCGACGAGGGCGATGGCCGGCCGCTGCGGGTGGGCGAACTTGGCGCCGATGGCGTACGGGACGCCGGGCCCCATGGTGGCCAGGGTGCCGGACAGCGAGCCGCGCATCGCACCGCGAAGCCGCAGGTGGCGGGCGTACCAGTTGGCGGCGGAGCCCGAGTCGGCAGTCAGGATCACGTCATCGGGCAGTAGGGAGTCCAGCGCGTGCACGACGTACTCGGGGTTGACGGGGTCGGCGTCGACAGCGGCGCGCCGCTGCATGACCTCCCACCAGCGTGCGGTGTCCTTCTCGATCTTCCGCCGCCATTTTCCGTGCTTCTTCGGCGTGAGCCGGGGCAGCAGCCGCTTGAGGGTCTCGTGCGCGTCACCGACCAGGTTGACCTCGAAGGGGTAGCGCATCCCGACCAGGTGCGGATCGATGTCGATCTGGACCGCGCGGGCCTGGTCCAGATCGGGCATGAACTGGGTGTAGGGAAAACTCGATCCGATGACCAGGAGCGTGTCGCAGTCCCGCATCATCTCGTAACTGGACCGGGTCCCCAACAGGCCGATCGCGCCGGTCACATACGGCAGGTCGTCGGGGAGCGCGTCCTTGCCCAGCAATGCCTTGGCGACCCCGGCCGCCAGGACGTCGGCGGTCTGCTCGACCTCGGCCCGAGCGCCTCGCGCGCCCTGCCCGATGAGGATCGCCACCTTCTCGCCGGCGTTGAGGACCTCGGCGGCCTCGGTGATCGCGTGGTCCGCCGGGACGGGGGCGTACTCGGCCATGCCCAGGCTTGAGGGGACCATCTTGAAGGCATGCGCGGGCGGGGAGTAATCCAGCTCCTGCACATCGGCGGGGACGATGACCGCGGTGACGGTGCGGCGGGCGTAGGCGGTGCGCATCGCCCGGTCCAGGACATTGGGGAGCTGTTCGGGGACGGTGACCATCTCGCAGTAGTCGCCCGCGACGTCCTTGTAGAGGCTGAGCAGGTCGACCTCTTGCTGGTAGGAGCCGCCCAGCGCGCTGCGGTTGGTCTGTCCGACGATCGCGACCACCGGGACGTGGTCGAGCTTGGCGTCGTACAGCCCGTTGAGCAGATGGATGGCGCCGGGCCCGGAGGTCGCCGCGCAGACGCCCACCCTGCCGGAGAACTTGGCGTAGCCGACGGCTTGGAACGCGGCCATCTCCTCGTGCCGGGCCTGAATGAACCGCGGTGTGTTCGTCGCGCGGCCCCAGGCGGCGAGCAGTCCGTTGATGCCGTCGCCGGGGTAGGCGAAGACATGCTCCACGTTCCACTCCCGCAGGCGTTGCAGCAGGTAGTCGGAGACTTTTGTCGACACAGAAATCACCTTTCTGTCCAGCGGGATCGGGGCGGGTGCGCCGTCGTTCCTCGATGGCCGCCGGGCACGGACGGCGAGGGCCGCAGTGCCGACGGCGGCGGCCGCGGCACGGGCGATGACCGGACGCCCCGCGGTGGTCGGGGCGAGGGTCCGGGCGGCGAGCTCTTGCCGCTAGGGGGACCCGCCCGGGTAGCGCGTCCTGAGCCCGGTACCCCGCACACCGAGCCCCATGCGCGCCACGCATCGGGCGGCACCACTGCTCACGAAGGGAGGCGCCGCTCGGGGCCGGGGATGCGGAGGAGACGGCTGAGGGCCGGTGCGATGGCGTCCAGAGGCAGCACGTGGTCCACCTGGCCCGTTGTGATGGCGGCGCGGGGCATGCCGTGGAATTCGGCCGTCTCGGGGTCCTGCACGATGACGGTGCCGCCCTGCGTCCTGACCGCTTTCACGCCTTGGGCGCCGTCATCGTCGGCCCCGGTCAGGACGCAGGCGATGACGCGTGGCCCGTACGTCTGCGCGGCCGATGCGAAGAGGGGGTCGGCGGCCGGGCGTGCGGAGTGGACCCGGCCCTCCTGCGTCAGGCCGAGTCTGCCGGTGCTGCGCACACACAGGTGCCGGTCGGGCGGGGCGATATAGACCGTCCCGGCCAGGGGAGTTTCCCCGCCCTGGGCCAAGGTGACGGTCAAGGCGGTGGCCCGGGACAGGATGGCGGTGATGCGGGTCTCACGGGAACGGTGCAGGTGCTGGGCCACCAGCACGGGCACCGGCAGCGCGGCATCCAGCCCGCCCAGGAGGGTCCGCAGGGCAGGAATGCCCCCGGCGGAGGAGGCCACCAGCACGGTGGCGAAGGGGGCGCGGGCGTCGTCCTCCGACGCTCCCTGGCTGTCCTCGTCCATAGCGCTGCTCACACCCCCACAGGTCCGGCCGTTCGCGTCCGACTACCGCGGGACGGGCCACATAAACGTCAGTGAGACGCTCCCTGGCTCTGCGTGAACGAACGTCGCGCGGTGCTTCTGAGCTGGGCCGGACTTTTTCAGAGGCCCCCGCGCGTTTGGCGCGTGCCCAGCCAGGTACCCAGTGCGCGGTCGCGTGGCGTGCGGAAGGGCACGGTAGTGGAAGCGCCGTGACATCGGAGCGCACACGGCTCTGGTCGTCGGTCCGGTCCGGGAGAACACGCCGGCCCGCAGCGCCGCCGGGCTCGCCGCACTCGCGGACACCGTGGCGACGAAGGCGGCCGAGCGGCGTCTCGGTGCGGTCGCCGCGACATATCGGCAGGGCAGGGCGGGCACTCTCCTGCGTACGGCCCAGGCGCTCACCCTCGCGGGGGCGTCGCTCGCCGCCGTCCTTGGCGGCCGGCGACCGGCCGCGATCGCCTCGGGCCTGGCGCTTCTCACGGGCTCCGCGTGCACGCGTTTCGGGGTGTTCGCGGCGGGAGTGGCATCCGCCCAGGACCCGAAGTACACCGTGGAACCACAGCGCGCACGCAGGGAACAGCGCGAACCGTGACCGCCGCTACAGGCAGTCACGTAGCGCGGAGCCCCGCACTGTGAGCCCCTTGGAGAAGAGCATCACTCGACGGAAGGACGTGTCATGCCCGCAGGATCGAACCGCAAGAGGGAACGTCAGTACGAGCACATCAAGGAAAGCGCGCAGCAGCGGGGCGAATCCACGAAGAGGGCCAAGGAGATCGCCGCGCGCACAGTGAACAAGGAACGGGCCCGTGCCGGTGAATCCCGCACGGCCAGCTGCACCTCCACCAAAGACCCCAAGTCGGCATCACAGCGCGGCGGTGAACGCTCACACCAGGGAGCCCAGGGGCCCACCAAGGACCAGCTCTACGCCGAGGCGCAACGCAAGGGCGTCAAGGGCCGTTCGTCGATGAACAAGGCGGAACTGGCCAAGGCCGTCGACCGCTGAGCGCAGCATGCCGCGCGGGTGCACGCCCACGACCCGGCCCCGGCTCGCCGAGGCCACCGCCTCAGGGCTGGAGGCCCACGATGCCCGGCAGCGCCAACGCGCCGAGTGCGGCCGTGCCCAGCACGAACCAGGCGACGTAGTCCCCGATGTGCCCCGAGTGCAGTCGCCGCAGAGGTGCTGCCCACGCGTACGGCTCCGTCGGCACCGTCCGCCGCACGGCGAGGGCGGCGCACCCTGCCGCGCACGCCGTGGACAGCGCGCCGCTGAGCAGGGTGGCGGGCGTCCAGTGCGGTACGGGGGCTTGCGGGCCGCCGAACGCCTGGCCGGCCCCTGCGGCCACGGCGTGCACGAGCCCCACGGCCAGCGCGCCCGCCAGCAGCGCTCCGGGCACGGCCACCATCGGCAGAGGAACCCGCCGCCCCAGGGGTGCGCGTGTCTCGGGCTCCTCGTCCCCGGAGGTGGACGCGGGTGACGACGAGGGGTCCGGCCGCGGGCCCGCGCCCAGAAACACCCGCGCCCCGGCGCGCAGCACAGCTGAGCCCGTGACGACGGAGACAACGAGGAACAGCACGGTGGCCGCTCCCCCCGAGGCCTCCTCGATCACGCCCTTCCCCAGGCCTGTACCGAAGGGCGGCAAGCCCGTCAGGGCCAGCGCGGCCATGCCGTAGAGCGCGGCGACGACCGGCAACTCCTTCCCCTTGCCGTGCAGTTCACGTTCGTCCACGCTGCCGTACCGGTCCAACAGGATGCCGGTGCACGCGAACAGCGCAGCCTTGGCGCCCGCGTGTCCCAGCACGTAGAGGGCGACTCCTGCGGTCGGCTCGGGCCGCAGGAGACCGATCCCCACGAGGAAGAGCCCCGTGTGGGCGATCGTCGAGTACGCGAGCAGTCGCTTGAGGTGGTGCTGCTGCCAGCACAGCAGCGCACCGAGCAGGGCCGTGACCGTCCCCAGACCGACGAGGCAATGGGTGAAGTCGGCCGCGGGCAGCCCACCGGGCCCCGCGAAGACGGTGGCGTAGACGCGCCAGACACCGTAGACGCCGAGTTCGACCATGACTCCGGACAGCAGCATGCAGACCGGAGTCGGCGCCACGGCGTGGGCATCCGGCAGCCAGAAGTGGAAGGGCACGGCAGCGGCCTTCACGAGCAGCCCGGTCATCACCAGAACGAACGCGCCCAGGACGAGTGCGTCCGGGGGGCCTGTGCCGCGGAGCGCGTCGCCGATCTGCCGCATGCCCAGCTCGCCCGTGCGGGCGTACAGCATCGTGATCCCCATCAACGTCGCGTACGCGCCCAGGGAGTTGATGACACCGAACGTGAGGGCTCCTTGAACGGCCTTGGGCTCCTCCACCCGGTAGCCCGTCAGGGCGTACGCGACGACGCTCATCAACTCGAAGAAGACGAAGGCGTTGAAGAGGTCACCCGTCAGCGCGAATCCGCACATGCCCGCTTGGAAGAGCAGCACGAGCGACGGGAATGCTCCCTTGTGCCCCTTCGGCACTTCGTCGAAGTAGTGCCAGGAGTAGGCGAGTACGGCCACGGTCAGCAGGGAGACGAGCGTGGCGAGTCCCGTGCCCGGGGCATCGCCGACCAGCACGATGCCCACGCTCTTCCCGTCGACGGGCTCCCATCCCCCGCCCCATTCCGTGACGCCCGGTGAGGAGTCCTTGAGGAGCAGGGCGGCGAGCACCGCGGTCGAGAGGGCCACCGCGGCGGCGATCCCGTCGGTGACGGCCCGTGGCAGCAGGCGGCCGACCGCGACAAGGAGGGCGGCGCCCAGCAGCGGCAGGACCACGAGCAGAGGCAGCAGTCGGCTCATCCGCGCAGCTCGGACAGTTCGTCCGGATCGGTGGTGCCGTGCCGTTTGGCCACCTGGATCACGAGCGCCAGAAGCAGGGCGGTGACCGTGGCTCCCACGACCACGTCGGTGAGAGCGAGCGCCTGCACCACGGGATCGACCAGCGGGCGCGAACGCGGAGCCATGTCGGAGTGGACCGGTGCGGTGCCGCCCTCGCGGTAGCCGACGGCCAGGAGCAGCACGTACGTCGCGGACTGGCAGACGGTCAGGCAGCCGACGGCGTGCACCAGGTGCCGGCTCGTGGCCAGTCCGTAGCAGCCGACGAGGAAGATCCACCCGGCGATCACGTAGGGCCATGTGTGGGTCACGCCGTGCCCGTCTCCCCCGCGTGGGAGGGGGCATCGGTGATCTCCACTGCCTGGTCGAGGAAGCGGGACACCAACACGACCACCGCACAGGCCACTTCGATGCCGACTGCCAGATTCAACAGGGGCACGATCCCGCCCGACGACAAGGTGTTGAACGTCCCGTACGGCAGAAGGGTGTTGGCCAGGAAGGCGGAACCTCCGATCAGGGCGGCAACGCCGACGAGGAGGAAGGCGGCTTCGCCGACCGCGTCACCCACCTCGTACAGGGCCACCGGCCGGATCCGTTCGAGAGCCCGGTAGTCCACCCCGACGTAAAGAAGGTGGACGGCGGTGGCCACGATCACGCCTCCTTGGAAACCGCCGCCCGGGCTCAACTGGCCGTGGGCGACCACATACAGACCGACCACCAGGACCATGGGGAGGGCCACCAGCGCGTAGCGCCGAACCCAACGGTCGACGGCGACGGAGCCCGGCGGCACACGGTCCTCGTCGCGGGTCTGACGGAGCAGGACGACGGTCCCCAGGACGGCGGCGAAGAGGATGGACTGCTCGCCCAACGTGTCGAACGCACGCAGGTCGAAATTGACCGACGAGACCACGTTCGCGGTGCGTCGGCCGAGGGCTTCGCCGGTCGCACGATCACCGTACGGGTGTCGATCGCCACCGAACCGTGGCAGTCGCACGAACGCGGCGACGAGCAGCGACGCCAGACCGATCCCCCCGATGCCCAGGACCCACCGCCGCATACGGATGCTCACCGCTCGGTCCTGTCACCGGCCGGGTGCCCACGGCGTCTGACCTTACGGACGGACAGCAGGATCATCAGGGGCGTCAGCACGGACCCGACGGCCAGTTGGGACAGTGCCACGTCCGGTGCCTGCAGGACGGTGAAGAGCGCCGCAAGGGACAGGCCCAGCACCGCGAGCACCAGCGCCTGCCGGGCCGGCTCCCGCACCGCGACCGCCACCGTCGCCGACGCGGCGACCAGCAAGAGACACAGGGAGACGATCACATCGTTGCCCAAAACGATTCACCTCTGAGTTCGCGCCGCTCATCGCGCCGCGTCCGCTTTCTTCACCACACCCACGGACAGCGCCCGCGAGGCGATCACGTTGCCGAAGGACACCAGGGTCCCGATGAGAAGGAGCTTGAGCATCGGCCTGCCGAAGGGGGTCGCCGCGCACACGGCGACCGTCACCGTCAGGGAGCCCGCCACGCACAGAGCCGTCACCGCCGTAGCCCCGCGCGGCCTGCCGACGGGCAAGTCGTCGGCCAGCAGACGCACGTACACGAGCGTGCCCGCGGGGCCGAGCAAGGACAGGACCAGGGAGAGATCGACGTAGGAGGGGCGCCCGTAGCCCTGCGCGATCAGGAGGAAGGCGAGTGCGACGACGGTGCTGCCCGCGTTCTGGACCAGCACCCGGCGGGCCAGCGGGCCGGACGCCACCCCCCAGACCACGGCGGGCACCCCCGCTCCCAGGAGCGCGGCCCCGCACCAGAGCCAGGCGTTCATTCGGAGCCCGCCGCACGCCGAGCCGCTGTGGCTGCCGACGCCCCGGCCAGTGCGCAGCCGACCCCGACTGTCAGCTCCATCACATCGACGCCACTGATCAGAACGATCCACAGTGCGACAAGAACCACCCACCAGGACAGGAACTCCGCACCGGTGCGGAGAGCTCCGGCGCGCCACCACGCCGTTCTCATGTCGTACGCGGGGAGGGTGTCAGGCGCGGCACAGGCAGAACGGGTGGCCCGCAGGGTCGGCATAGACGCGGAAACCGCGCTGCCCGTCCTGGTCGTCCAGGTCCAGTGGCATGGCGCCGAGCGACAGTGCCTGGCTCTCTGCCGCTGCCATGTCCGTGACGTGAAAGTCGAGATGCAGTTGCTGGGAGTCGTCCGCGCGGGGCCACTGGGGCGGCTGGTGCCCCTCGGCTCGTTGGAAGGCGATGCGATGGCCGCCCGGGACGTACAGGTCGTACCAATCTTCCCCGTCCTGCTTGATCTCTCCCCCGAGGAGGGCGGCGTAGAAGGCCGCCAGGGCAGAAGGATCAGGGCAGTCCACAGCGACGAGACAGTATGTGGCTACGGGCACGGTGTTCTCCTTGTCCACGTCTGTGACACGTCTTTCGCCGGCTACGGGTGCCCTGAGCCGGGGCTCGCACACAGCGGTTCGATGCGAAAACCGAGGCACCATGTCAAAGCCGCTTCCAGACCCTGCGCGGGCGGCTGCCGAGAACACACTCTTCCACGTACTCCCACTTCAACGGCCCCACCCGGACGCCTGCGTGTCGATGATCGGGCGGGTCCTTGGGAAAGGTGCTCAGGATCCGTCCAGGAGCGGAAGGAGGAAGTCGTCCCAGCGGATAGGCGCCTCACAGCCAAGAGGAACTAGCCGCTGTGTGACGTACAACCACTCCGCGATCACGTCCAGTTCCGTCTCCACGACGGCACCGGCCTCTGCGGAGCCGAGACGTACGCGGACAAGAGCCGGACCGCACAGGGGTCGACAGCGCCCTAGCTCACGGAGGCGGGCAGGGCTCGCCCAAACCTGTGATGCACCTCCCGGGTGCCCCGCTACGGACGAGCCATACAGGAGGCGCCCGGATCACCGCCGCAGGGTCGCACACCACTACGGCGGGTCACGGAGAGAACCGCACAGCGAACAATCAGCCAACAGACGCGTCCACGGGGAAGGACTCTCCTCGATGCAGCGTAAGAGTGTTGCACTGGGTTCGTTGATCAAGGATTCTGTGGATGCAGGCCGCTTCCCCCCAGTCCCCGTGGAGGCCCTCCTTGCCTACCGATGCCGGCCACCTTGGACATGGCTCCAACAAGGACGAAGTCACGGCCGAGCAGGTCGTGGAACTCCGCGACGAGGTCCAGCATCTCAAGCATGCGGTCACCTCGCACGAGACGGTCGACCAGGCCATCGGCGTCGTGCTGGCTCTTGGCCAGCTGTCGCCGGCCGAAGCATGGGACGTCCTGCGAGAGGTCTCCATGCAAACCAACGTCAAACTCCGTATCGTTGCCGAGCGCATCGTCGAGTGGGGGCGGACCGGGAGCCTTGATGATGCGCTGCGCGGCGAGTTGGAGCGCCAGCTCGACGTGCGCAAGAGGGAGCGGGCGGCACAGGACAGGTCGCAGGTCAGCGAGTGATCACGGACACAGCTCGCAGATGCGTATGCGACGCGTGACCTTCGCCACCGCAAGGCCGGTACTGCCGTCAAGCGAAGTCGCAGTCATCTCGCCATCGACTACCAACAGAAAACGTACGGCGGGGCGGCCTCGACCGCGGGTTGGTTGGGCTCGTACACCTCGGGGTCGTCCCCGGGGCCGCTGCCGAATCCGGGGTCCATACGTGACACCTTGCTGCGGGGCTGTTCGGGCCCCCATCACTACCCCCACTCGCTCCTTAAACCACCTTGCTATCAGGCCCTCGTGGTCGGCTCATCTGTGCTTCCAAACGCCGGGCTTGATCGAGCAGCGGGTCACCTCGTTGCCGCTCGCTCCCACTGGCCTGTCCCCGCGCCTCCGCCTCATCGCCCACAGGCGGCCCGCCGCCGTCCTGCCGATGAGCCAACGGCTCGACCGAGAGCGGCCACAACGCGGCACTCACCTCATCCGCCCCGGCCTGCACGGCAAACTCCCGTTGGTGAACGTACGAGGCGTTGGCGGCGACGGTCACCACGGCTAAGGCACACAGGCGCCGAAGCCATGACTCCAGGGCAAGTCCCCCAGGCTGCTGGGGCGGGAGTACCCGAGAGTCCACATGAAGTTCCTTCGCCGACCCGTTCCTCCCCGGCACGGGAGTGGATCTCCCAACCGGTCCCCCACCACGTCCTGTTGTTCGGAAGTCGGTCACTCCGCGGATGCTGACGTACGGCAGCGTGCGGTCGTGCTCGGCGATCGTCATCCGTGGCTCCTCCTTCCTCTCCAACTGGTCATGAATGGGGGCCAGTAGCGCGGTGCCGCCGACGCAAACGACCCACAAGGTACGCAACGTTCACACCGGCGCGCCGTGTTGACACAACTTGGTCAAGAAAGATCCGGGGACCGACCGGTAATCGGAAGACTCCGCCCTACACTGACCGCCGAGCAACATCAGTAACTCGCACACCACTTCACCGACCCGTACACCCCCACAACAGCATCCGCCCCGCCCCGTACACCGCGTTAACTCCCCGTTCACCCCTTCGTCCGTCGCGGAACACCCCCCACCCGCTCAGCCAGAGCCCAGAGGACCCATGCCGATGCCGTTAGCCCGCCCGGTGTATCACCCGGCCGGTCACGACGCTCCCCTGCGTGCCGTGCTCCAGGACCTCAAGGCAGGCCGCTGGGTGTCGACGAGGAACCTGCTCACCGAGACCCCCGACTGGGGACTGTGGACGCAGCGGACGCAGATCCTGGCCGCGGCCGTCGCCGGTTCCGACGTGGTGCGCGCCTGGCTCGCCGAGGAGCCGCGCAGCGTCGCCGCGACGGTCCTGCACACCCGCGTCACGGTGGAGCGCGCCCTGCGCGCGCACCGCGCGGGCCACCGCCACACCAACGAGCTGTGGCGGGAGGCCAACGACGCCTGCCGGGTCGCCTCGCAGACCACGCCGGAGGACCCCGTCCCGTGGATCTGTCTGCTCGCCCTCGCCCAGCTCGACGAGGGCCAGCGGTGGGACGAGCACCGGGTGGCCGCGCCGGAGCCGATGCTGTTCCCCGGCCCCTGGCACATCCTCGCCGAGGCCGAGAAGCGCGACCCCGGCAACCGCGAGGCGTACCACCGCATGCTCCAGTTCGCGTACAACCGCAGGCCCGGGGCGCCGCTCACCGAGGCGGTGAACTTCGTGCACTGGGCGTCCGCCGCGGCCCCCGCGGGTTCGGCGCTGCATGTGCTGCCGCTGTACGCGCGCGTGGAGCGCTACCGCCGCGAGGGCGGCAACGAGCGTGCCCTGGACCTGCACTGGGTCGGGGAGGACGCCACGCGCAGCGCGCTCAGGGCGCTCCAGCTGTGGTTCGACCACGCGCGGCCGGAGTCGACGTCGCTGCTCGACCTGAACCACCTGGCGCACGCGCTGTGGGGAGCCCACCAGTTCCACGACGCGGTCCGGGTGTTCGAGGCGCTCGACCCCTTCTACACGACCGTGCCGTGGACGTACCGCACGCAGGCGCCCGGTGACGCGGACGCGGCGGCGGAGGCCTTCGTCCAGGCCCGCGTGCGCTGCTACCACGCGGCGCGCGGCCCGGGCACCGGCCCGCACGGCTGACCCTCCCGGCTGCCCCTCGGTCGATTCCCCCTCCTCCCCTCCCGCGCATTCGCAGAGACCCCACCCCCCGCACCCCCGCACCCCCCGCTCTTCCCCCGGAGGTTCACCCGTGTCCCGCACCACCGTGTCGAGCTCCGTCCCGGCGCCAGCGCTCCCCGACGAGGAACAACGGCTACGAGAGCTCGGCTACCAGCCCGTCCTGGCCCGCCGCATGGGCGGGTTCGGCAACTTCGCCATCAGCTTCTCCGTCATATCCATCCTGTCCGGCTGCATGACGCTGTACGGGTTCGGCCTCGGCACCGGCGGCCCCGCGGTGATGATGTGGGGCTGGGCGGGCGTCGGTCTGATGGTGCTGTTCGTGGGTCTCGCCCTCGCGGAGGTCACCAGCGCCTACCCGACGTCGGGTGCGCTCTACTACATGGCGGACCGGCTCGGCGGGCGCCGCTGGGGCTGGTACACGGGCTGGCTGAACCTGCTCGGCCTGCTCGGCGCGATCGCCGGCATCGACTACGGCGCGGCCCTGTTCAGCGGCGCGCTGCTGAGCATGCACACGGACTTCACCCCGACGGCCGGATCCACGTTCGTCATCTTCCTGTGCATCCTGCTCCTGCACGCGCTCCTGAACCTCTTCAACGTGCGCCTGGTCAGCCTCTTCAACTCCATCTCCGTGTGGTGGCACCTGGCCGGTGTCGCGGTGATCGTCGGTGTCCTCGCGATCGTCCCTGACAGCCACCAGTCGCCGTCGTTCGTCTTCGGCGAGTTCGTCAACGACACGGGCTGGTCGAGCCCGATGTACGTGGCGATGATCGGTCTGCTCCTCGCGCAGTACACGTTCTCCGGGTACGACGCGTCGGCGCACCTGTCGGAGGAGACCTCCAACGCCTCGGTGACGGCGGCCCGGGGCATCGTGCGGGCCATCTGGGTCTCCTGGATCGCCGGTTTCGTGCTGCTCGCCGGTCTCACCTTCGCGATCCAGGACTACGTCGGCACCCAGGAGAGCGCGACCGGCGTGCCCCCGGCGCAGATCTTCATCGACGGGCTCGGCACGTCCGGCGCCACCGCCCTGATGCTCATCGTGATCGTGGCGCAGCTGTTCTGCGGCAACGCCGAGACGGCCGCGGCCAGCCGCATGGTGTTCGCGTTCAGCCGTGACAACGCCCTGCCCGGCTCGAAGCTCTGGCGCAAGGTCAGCCCCAAGACGCAGACGCCGGTGCCCGCCGTGTGGCTGTCGGTGGGCCTCGCCGCCGTCATCGCGCTGCCTTCGCTGTACTCCAAGACGGCGTACGGCGCGGTCACGGCCATCAACGTCATCGGCATCACGCCCGCGTACGCGATCCCGGTCCTCCTGCGCCTGCGGGCGGGCGACCGCTTCCAGCCGGGCCCGTGGAACCTCGGCAAGTGGAGCAAGCCGGTCGGCTGGATCGCGGTGGTCTGGGTCGGCTTCGTGACCGTCCTGTTCTGCCTGCCGCAGGCCTCGCCGGTGAACGTCGAGTCGATGAACTACGCGTCGATCGCCCTCGCCGTCGTCCTGATCCTCGCCACCGTCTGGTGGTTCGTGGCACGGCGCTCCTACAGCACGCCGTCCGCGTACGGCACGGACAAGGAACAGGCGGAGATCGCGGAGGACATCGTCTGACCGGGCGGCCGGGCCGTTCGGCACCGGATGAAAGGGGCGGTCCACCGGGTGGACCGCCCCTTCACGCTGTCAGGACCCCTGTCGGTTCAGGTCGGTTCAGGTCGCTCAGAGGGCCTCCCACAGGGCGGGGACGTTCGGGGGCTCCCAGCCCGGGTAGGCGGTGTGCCCCTGGATGCAGCGGTAGCGGACGCCTTCGTACGTCACGACGTCCCCGGCCGCGTAGGTCTCCCCCAGCTTCCAGGTGGTCTCGCCACCGCCGTCGCCGGGCACGGTGAGGGTGTAGGTGGTGGCGTGGCTGGTCTTCCCCGCACCCGTGAAGGTCAGGGTGTAGGTGCCCTGGGCCGTGCCCGCGGCGACCTCGACCGAGGCGGTCGCGGACTCGCCGGAGGTCACGGACTCCGGGCTGAGGGACACGCTGACGCCGGCCGGGGCGCCCGAGGCCGAAAGGGCCACCTTCTGCGGCTCACCGGCCGTGGTGGCGGTGGCGACGGTGACCTTGGCGGACGAGCCGGGCTCGATGGTGCCCGAGGACGGGTTGGCGGAGATCGAGAAGTCGTCCACCGGGGTGGGCGTGTCACCCACCGCCGTCTTCCAGATCGTGTACGCGACACCGTCCGCGCTGCGGTCCAGGGCGGTGGCGTTGATGTTGGCGGTGGTGTCGCAGGCGGAGTGGTAGCAGGAGTCGTAGGCGCGGCCCGCGGTGCCGCCCCACTTCGCGGCCTCCGCCGCGGACTTCGTGGCCGAGGCACCGGTGGCGTAGCCGGAGGTGGCGATGCCGACCCGCTGGAAGGAGTAGTCGTCGGAGCGGCCCTGGCCCTCGACGTTCTCCTGCGGGGCGAGGTTGAGGGAGTTCCAGTACTCGCGCATCGGCGCCGACGCGGCGGAGTTCACGTTGTTGATGAAGTAGCCGGCGTTGGTCGAGCCGACCATGTCGAAGTTGTAGTACGCCTTGATCTTGGCGCGCTCGCCGGCGGGGAGCGAGGAGGCGTAGTAGTCGGAGCCGTTCAGGCCCTGCTCCTCGTCGGTCCACCAGGCGAAGCGGACCCGGTTCTTCATGGTCGGGTTGTTCTGCGCCAGGGAGAGGGCCGCCTCCAGGATGGTGCCGGAGCCGGAGCCGTTGTCGTTGATGCCGGGTCCCGCGGCCACGCCGTCGAGGTGCGCGCCGAACATGTAGACGTTGTTCGCGTCGCCGTGCGGCCACTCGGCGATCAGGTTGTTGCCCGCGCCCGCGGAGCACCCGGAGGCGCACGTCTGCTCGGTGACGGTGTAACCGGCGGCCTGGAGCTTGCCCTTGACGTAGGCGAGCGAGGCCCGGTAGCCGGGTCCGGTGGCCCGGCGGTTGCCGCCGTTCTGCGTGGCGATGGTGTTGAACTGGGTCAGGTGCTCGCGCACCTTGGCCACGTCGACGTCCGGCGGCTGCGTCGGATTGCCGCCGCCTCCGACCGTGAGCGTGTACTGGGCGGTGTGCGTCTTGGCGCCCGCGGTGCCCGTGACGGTGATCGGGTAGGTTCCGGCCTTCGCCGACTGCGCGGCGGTGACCTTCATGGTGGCGTCGGAGCCGGAGGTGACGGTCCCGGGGGTGAACGCGACGTCGACACCCGTCGGAGCGCCCGATGAGGTCAGCGTGATCTGCTGGGCGCTGCCGGTGACGGTCGTCGTGTTGACCGTGGCACTGGCTGTGGCGCCCGGATCGACCTTGCCCGAGGACGGGTTGAGCCCGAGGGAGAAGTCGTTCTGCTGCCCGGTGCAGGTGGGGTCACCGCTCTGCGTGGGGATGCTGATGGCGTCCCACGCCGCCTTGGTCGCCTCGAACAGGCCGCAGCTCGCGTCCAGGTTCTTCGCCGAGGTCAGGGTGGCGGTGCGGTAGCGCTTGTACGTCATGCCGCTGGTCTTGAGCAGCATGCCGCCGTAGAAGATCTTGCCGGCGTTCTGGATGCCCACGCCGGTCACGGTCTTCTGGTTGCAGGTGGGGCTGGTGGGCTTGCCACCGCCGGGGTTGGAGCCCTCGGCGAGCAGATAGAACCAGTGGTTCATCGGCCCGGCCGCCTTGTGCTCCTCGGTCGAGGGGATCGAGGAGTTGTAGCAGTTGGGGTCGTTGTTGATCCGGCTCGGGTCGTACATGTTGCGGATCGGGCCCCGGCCCTGGAGGTTGATCATTTCGCCGACGGTGAAGTCGGGGGTGTCGTACGGAGCGGACTGGTTGGCGTACGCCTCGGTCAGCGCGCCCATGATGTCGCCGGTCGCCTCGCCGAGGCCGCGCTCGTTGTTCGCGCCGCCCGGGGTGTTGGAGTCCAGGCCGTGGCCGAACTCGTGGGCGACCACGTCCATTCCGGCGATCCACTCGTTGGCCGAGTTGTGGCCGATGGTGACGGTGGAGCCGTCCCAGTAGGCGTTGAGCTCGTTGAGGCCCACGCGCACCGGCCAGCTCCGGCCGTTGCCGTCGTGGCCGTTGCGGCCGAACCACTCCTTGAACATGTTCCACTGCTTCTGCGCCGCGAACATGACGTCGACGCAGCCGGTTTCCTTGCTCTTGGGGTCGCCGGTGCCCCAGTCGTCGGTGGCCTTGGTGAACACTCCGCCGCTGTAGTCCGAGCACTGCAGGCCGGGACGGGTGGTGTCGCGCAGGACGTAGTTGTTGCCCGACCGGGAGGTGTCGATGGTCAGGGGGCTCGGGCCGTTCCACTTGCTGCGTCCCGTGCCCGCGCGCACGTCGTCGTAGGTGTCGACGACCTTGCCGGTGCGGGCGTTCACGAAGACGTGCAGCTTGCTGGGGTCGCCCGCCTTGGACCTGCCGGTCAGCACGGTCTCCCAGGCGAGCGTGGGGGTGTCGTCCTTGACCCGGACGACCAGGCGTCTGGAGTCGACCTTCTTGACCGACGCGAGTCTCGCGCGGCTGGTCCTCACCGCCTGCGCGGCCTTCACCTGCGCCTTGGTGGTGACCGAGATCCGGGCGTCGGTGGCGGCGTGGACGGACCGTACCTTGCCCTTTCCGTCGGCGAGGACCACGGCGTCGCCGCCCACCACCGGCAGTCCCCGGTAGGTGCGTTCGTAGGCGACGGAGTACAGGCCCTTGCCGAAGCGCGTGACCTGCTGCCGGTCGTACTGTTCCTCGGGCCCCTTGGCGAGTGCGTCCAGGCCGCTCTGCGCCGCCTGGTCGGCGGCGGCGACGGCCTTCGCGAGGGGGTCCGGCTTTCCCTCCGGGGGCGAGGTGCGCGCCGTGGCCGAGGCCAGGGTCGCCGGCGCCACCACCCCCCCGAGTACCAGGGCCAGGGTTATCCCGGCCGCTGCGGTCTTTCTGGGCATCTCGGCTCCTTGTGAGAGGTGTGGAAGCCCTGTTCGGCCGACGAGATCCGGACGCGGCGAACTCCGGCGCCCCGTACCGCTCCCGCCCTTTTGTGCTGACCGTGACATGACATAAATAGGGCTGGCGGAACCCTCACACCCCGCCGGATCGCGGTCAATGAATTCCGGCCGCCCGACACGTCCTGGCAAGATCTGGCAAGTCCGGCCGCACGGACAGGACCCGGCTCACCCCGACGCGTCCCTGAGCCGCTCCCGGCGCTCCCGGACCTCCGGCAGATCGCCCCAGCGCCCGGCGAGCCGGCTCTGCAGCCCGCGCAGCTCGGCGGCGATCATCAGCTCGCGGGAGCGCATCGCCTCGGCGAGGACCGGCTGCGCCAGGGCGACCGCCGCGACCGGGTCACCGGCGCACGCCCAACTGTCCGCGAGCCGCAGGGTGAGCAGCACGCGGGTGGTGCGCATCAGGGGCGGCAGCAGGGCGCACGACTGAGCGGTGGCCTCGATCGCGCGCCGGGCCGCCGCCCGGTCACCGGTCGCCGCCGAGAGGTCGCGCAGCGCGCCGCCGATCGCGGACTCCAGGCGCAGCACGCCCTCGGCACCGGCGAGCCAGGGCGCCTCAAGACGGTCCCGGTCGTCCAGGCGCACGAACCTGCGCCGGGCCGTCGTGATGTGGCGTCTGCACTCGGCGGCGTCCTGGCGGAGCGCGTACGCCCGCGCCTGATAGAGGTCCCCGAGCAGCGCCATCCAGCGCCGCTTGGCGTCGACCGCGCCGATGGCCTCCGCGTACACGAGCGTCGATGCGGCGTCGCCGTCGAGCCGGACCAGGGTGCACACGTCGCTCAGCAGGGTCGCCCGGGCCGACGCGTCCTGGGCGGCGTCCGCCCACCGCAGGCCCTGCCCGAACCAGGCCATGGCGACGCCGCTCTGCCCCCGCTCCATCCGCAGCCGCCCGGCGACCTGGGCGTACTGCGCGGCGAGCCGTAACTGCCCGTACGGCAGGCGGCCCGTGGAGTCGACCGCCTCGGCCCAGCGCACCACACCGCGCAGGAGCCGTTCCACGGTCGCCGCGCACGCGCCCGTCGGCTGGACGAACGCCTCGCGGATCAGACAGGCGAGGACGGCGGTGAGGCCGTGCAGCAGGTCGGACTCCGCGCCGACCGCCTCGCCCGCGCCGCCGAAGGGCCCGGTCGCCCCCTTGAGGAGGACCGCCGCCTCGCTCTGGTCGGGCACGGCGCACCCCACCGTGCCGTGCAGCGGGCAGACAAGCCCCTCGGCCGGAAGCCGGGCGGGCCACGAGGGGAAGACCGGGGGCGACTCGTCGCCGGGCGAGTCCGCTCCGGGGATCGGGGAGAACAGCGTGGGGGCGGTGAGGTTCCGGCCGGGCGCCCGGGGGGCCTGACGCGGTGTGGCGAGGATCGCCGCGAGCCGGCCGCCGGTCTCCAGGACGACGTCGAGTCGGCACACCAGGTCGAAGGGCGGCTCCCGCAGCCCCCCTTCGAGCCTGCTGATGAAGGTGTGGTGGTACCCCACCCTCCTGCCGAGCTGCGCCTGGGTCAGCCCGGCCCGTCGGCGGTGGCAGCGAAGCTGCCGCCCGAACTCGGCCCAACCCGGCTCAACCGTCTCCGACACGCCGACGGACATGACCCCTCCCCCATCGGGCGTTCACCCTGGGGGCAGTGTGGCACCGGAGCTTGGTACGTACCAATGCCCGGAAGGTCAAATCCCCTTAAGGAGTACGGTCGTTGAGGATCCGCTGGAACAGCCGGTGGTCGCGCCAGGCGCCGTTGATGTGCAGGTACGCGCGGGCGAAGGCGAACTCCTCGAAGCCGCACTTGGCGAGGACGCGCTGGGACGCCGCGTTGTCCAGGAGGGTGCCCGCCTCCACGCGGTGCAGGCCGAGGCGCTCGTCGGCGATCCGGCACACGGCGGTCGTGGCGGCGGTGGCGAGACCGCGCCCCGCGTACGTGACGTCGATCCAGTAGCCCAGGTTGGCGCTGAGGAGCGGGGCGGGAGATATGTGCGAGAGCGTGATGGCGCCCGCGACCTCCTCCGCACCCCCGTCCCACAGCAGCCACGGCACCAGCAGGCCCGCCGTGCCCTTCTCCGCCTGGGCCCGCAGCCGCTCCGCCTGGCCCTCGGTGGTGTAGTAGGACTCGGGGCGCTCCGGGTCCCAGGGGCTGAGGTGGTCGCGGCTGCGGCGCACGGCGCGGGCCAGGACCTCGGCGTCGTCCAGGGACGCGGGGCGAAGGACGACGTCGTCGGTGAGCCGCTCGGTCTCCGTGATCACGGGGTGCACCGCCTCACATCCCGCCGGCGACGCGAAGCACCGCGCCTGTCGTGTACGACGCGTCGTCCGACAGGAGCCACGCGACGGCGCCGGAGATCTCCTCGGGCCGTCCCGAGCGGCCCATGGGGATGGTGTGGGCGAGCTTCGCCGGGCGCTCGGGGTCCTCGTGGAACTCGGTCCAGATGACGCCCGGGGCGACGCAGTTGACGCGGATGCCGAGCGGGGCGACCTCCTTGGCGAGGCCCACGGTCATGGTGTCCGTGGCGGCCTTGGTGGCGGCGTAGTGGACGTACTGGCCGGGGCTGCCGAGGGTGGCCGCGCCGGAGGAGATGTTCACGATCGCGCCGCCACCGGTCCGGGTCATGTCCCGTACGGCCCGGCGGGCGCAGAGCAGATAGCCGAGGACGTTGACGTCGATCGCGCGGCGCATGCCCTCGGCGTCGGCTTCGGCGAGGGGGCCGTTCGGGCCGCTGACGCCCGCGTTGTTCACCAGGCCCGTGACGGTGCCGAGTTCGGCCGCGGCGGTCTCGAAGAGCCGGTCCACGTCCTTCTCGTCCGTGGTGTCCAGGCGGACGGCGACACAGCGGCGGCCGGTCGCGCGGACGGACTCCGCGGTGCGCTCGGCGGCCTGTTCGTCCGAGCGGTAGCCGACGGCGACGTCGTGGCCGTCCTGCGCGAGCCGCAGGGCGATGGCGGCGCCTATTCCTCTGGTGCCGCCGGTGACGACGGTGACGTGCTGGTTCATGGGGCCTCCGGCCTGGTTCGTCGGGACGGACGTCACGCGGGGAGACTGTCCATGAAGCTGCTCACCGAGAAGACCGCGTTGCCGGGGCCCGCGGGGCCGTATCCGGGCGGCGAGGACAGGCCGAACTCCTCCATCGTGGCGCGGTACTCCTGGAGCAGCCGTACGTGGTACTCCAGGGGCGCGCCCAGCGGATTGGCCTTGCCGAGCGGCGTCGTGGGCTCGGGGCACCAGGTGGTGAACCGGGGCGTGATGCCGTGCGCCATGAAGTACCGGAGGCCCTCGACGGTGGAGTCGATGGCCTCGTCGACCGTCTTGAACCCGAAGGGCTCGGCCATCTCGACGCCCGCGACGAAGTTCGGGATGACGTTGCGCGGCCCGAACACCTCGGCGGAGTCCAGGATGCGCCGGTGCCACTCGTCGCGGCCCACGTAGCGCTCCTTGCCGGGGCAGTAGCGCTCGAACAGGTACGGGTCCCACACCTCGTAGTTGGGGTGGTAGATGCGCACGCCGTAGTCGTGGAAGCGCTGCACGTCCTCCTTGGGCAGCGCCTGGGCTACGACCTTGCCGATCCAGCGGCCGGGGAAGCGCTCCTCGATGGCCTTCGCGTACTGGCCGTAGAAGTCGGCCTCGTCCTTGCCACCGATTGTCGAGGTGACCGCGCCGCCGGTGAGGGTGTACGCCGTGGAGGTCTTCGCGGTGTCGTACTTGTCGATGATCTCCAGCGCCTCCAGGACCTCCTCGACGGGCTTGACGCCCGTGTAGGGGCGTCCCGCGGCCTTGTGCTGGCGCCAGTTGTGGTTGATGTCGCAGTACTGGCACTCCTCCTTGGCGCCGAAGTACTGGCAGACGCGGAAGACCGTGAGGTAGACCAGGTAGCCCCACTGGATGGTCGGGGCGACCTCCATGACGGACTTGCCGTTCGCGAGCTTGTGCCGGTAGTAGTCCGGCATCGGCGGCAGGCCCACGTCGGAGATGCGCTGCCCGTCCAGGTAGAGGCCGAGCAGGCCGTCCGCGTCGGCGGCCACGCGGTAGGGCGAGGACGGGTTCACCCGCACCGACACGACCGTGCGGCGCAGCTCGTAGGGGCCGCCGGTGAGGACGATCTCCTCCGGCGGCCGGCGCAGCGCGGCCTCGCCCAGCTCGGGCAGGGTGCCGTGGTCGAAGGAGAAGATGAAGTACGACTTCGGCTTGATGTCTCCGGAGGCCTCGTTGGCGCTGTCGCTGAGCGCCGACTCGTCGAAGGCGATCCCGCCGCGCAGCAGGTCCTCCTTGATCACGGCCTCGCGCGGCACCTGGGAGTGCCGCTGCATGAGTCCTTCGATCAGCTCCGTACGCCTGGGCATGGGGCGGGCACCTCGGATCCTGTAGAGCTTTGACGTTGTTTGTCTGGTTACGTCCGGTTTTACGGCCACGCCCGGGGTCGCCGTGCGCAAGGTCCACGCTAATACCGGCGTTCCCGTCGCCGAATCCGCCTCCGGTCGGGACCGTCCTCCGCCTCAGGTCGCGCCCGCACCACGCGTGCCTCCGCACCCCGCCGGAGCACCCCGGCCCCGCGGGGCGGAACCCGGGAACCCGGCCGCCCGGCCTGCGCGTTCTCCAAGTCACCGCACGTGGTCACGGGGGCCGCGGCGGTCGGCCCGAACCGACCCGCGAGGGGAGCCCATGAACGATCTGGTGGCGGGAGGCAATCTGCCTCTGCCGGACGGCCCCCTCACGCTCCGCGTGCCCGGCCCCTTCGACCTGTCGGTCCTGATCACGGGCGACAGCGGCAAGGTCGCGGGCGACGCCGACTTCGTCTTCTACAACCAGCCGGCCGCGTCCGGGGCCCGCCTCAGCGGCGACACGGTCACGGTCGACGCGCGCCGCCTGCGCCCCGGCGCGAGCCGCGTCACCGTCGTCGTCAGCCCGGCCGAGCCCGGCACCCCCCTCGGGCGGCTGCCCGCGATAGCCCTCCAGGTCAACGGCGTGCGCGGGGAGGCCGTCGCCCGCTTCACGCCCCCGCGCGCACAGCACGAGACGGTGCTGCTGCTCGCCGAGATCTACCGCCGCGGCACGGGCTGGAAGCTGCGCGCGCTCGGTCAGGGGTACGCGGACGGGCTTGCCGGTGTGGCCAGGGACTTCGGCCTGGACGTGGCCGACGACACACCACCTCCGGCCCCGGCCCCGACGCCCCCGCGGCCTCCGGCCCCGACCTCCCCGCGCTCCGCCCCTCCCCCGCCCGCCGCACACCGGACCCCCGCCCCTCCCCCGCCCCACGCGGCAGTCCACCCCGCCCGCACCGCGCCGCACCCCCCGCCGCCCCCGACGGCCGACCTCTTCCTCACCCTCGTGAACTCCGCGCGCGCCCGCGCCGGTGTCCCGCCCGTGCGGTTCGACGCCCGCCTCACCGAGGCCGCCCGCGCGCACGCCGCCTCGATGGCCGCGCGCGGCGAGCTCGGCTCCGAGGGCGCGGACGGCGTCTCGCTGCACCAGCGCGTCACCGCGGGGGGCTTCGCGTATCTGGCGATCGGCGAGCACCTGGTGTCGGGCCCGCGCACCCCGGCCGACTTCCTCGACTACTGCCTGGGCGACGACCACTCCCGCCGGACCGTCCTGGAGCGCGCCTACAGCCACGTCGGCGTGGCGTCCGTCCCGCACGCGCGCTCCGGGGACGTCTTCTGGACGGCGCTGTGGGCCGAGCCGTACTCCCCGCAGGGCCTGGCGAGGACGGCCGCCGACGTCCTGGCCCGCACCAACGCCCACCGGGCGGCGGCCGGACTGCGCCCCCTCGCCCCGGACCCGCGGCTGACCGCCGCCGCCCAGGCCCACAGCGCCGACATGATCGCCCGCGCCTTCTACTCCCACACCGCCCCGGACGGCAGCGAGCCCTGGCACCGCGCCGCCGCCGCGGGCAGCGCGCACCGCGCGGTCGGCGAGAACATCGCGTGCGGCCAGCGCTCGGCCGCGGAGGTCGTCGAGGGCTGGATGAACAGCCCCGGCCACCGCGCCAACATCCTCAAGCCCACCTTCACCCACCTCGGCGTGGGCTTCGCGGGCGGGGGTTCGGCGGGGACGTACTGGACGCAGCTCTTCGGGGGCTAGGGCCACGCAGCTCTTCGAGGGCTGGGGCCCGGCCGACCCTGGCCGATGGGGCCGGGAGCGTTTCCGGACAGCGCCGAAGCGCACAGCCGAGGGTCGTCGTCGTTGACGGCCACCCGGCTGCGCGCCCAGGCCGGTGCTCCGTGCCCGGCGGATCCGCCCCCCGTAGAGCGGATCCCCCGAGCCACCGGCCTTCGCTGTCCTGGTCCTCGGTTCTTCTCGCTGTCCTGGTCCTCAGGGTCCTCAGTAGTTCAGGACCGAGCTGACGCGGTCGTTCCAACCGCTGCGCATCGCCTTCTCGTAGTGGTTGGCGTTGGTGTTCCCCGGATACCAGTAGCCGCGTCCGCCGTTGTGCTCCGCCAGATGCGCCTTGCAGCTGCCGGTGCGGTACGACGACGTCTTGTCGTTGAAGTTGTAGCGGTCGAGGTTCTGGTAGGCGCCGCCCTTGTCGTAGAACTTCAGGTCGCGGCCCCGGCCGTCGTTGTGCTCGTAGACGTGCAGCGGCCGTGCGCAGGACGCCGCCGCGACCGCCGGGGTCTGCCGTGCCGACAGCTTCGCCGCGTGCGCGTCACGCTCGGCCGCCGTGCGGAAGCACGAGACCGTGTCCTGGCCGCGCCACACCACGCACGCCTTGGCCGCCCCCCAGTCCTGGGACAGGTCGATCTTCCTGCCCTCGAAGGTGGCGAGGTTGGCGCTCCCCCGGGACGGCGGGTCCGCCTGCGCGGTCGCCTGCAGGCCGCCGACGAGCCCGAGGGCCAGTCCGGAGGCCGCGAGCGCTGTCGCGATCTTCCTGTGCTTGAGCATGTTTCTCCCGTTGTGTGGATCAGTCGATTGTGTGGATCCGTCGATTCCTCGCACCGGGTCCGACGGACTGGTCAATTCCGTCGGGCCCGGCACTTCGTCAATCCGACGCTCCGTCGATCCGGCGCCCTCGTTGATCCGGTGCCCTCGTGCGTCGGTCCGCCGGATGCGTCGAACCTGGGTCAGAGTCCAGCGGCCGCCGGATTGTCCAGCAGCCCCGTTCCGCCACTCCGAACAAAGTCCGACGCGTCCCCGCAGGTCGGGGAATGGCCGGGGAGCGGCTTTTGGGACGTGGGACGTCGTGGTCGGGTGGGGGCTCGCGGAACAGGGCCGATGGGGGTGGGCGCCGCATGGGACGTCGGGAGAATCCGCTCGATCCGGCGGCGGGTCCGGTGGAGCGGTTCGCGTGCGCGCTGCGCGATCTGCGGCGGGACGCGGGGACGCCGACCTACCGGGCGATGGCTCGGCGGACGGACTTCTCGGTGACCACGCTGGCCGCCGCGGCGTCCGGCGAACGGCTGCCGTCGCCCGCCGTGCTCGCCGCGTACGTGAAGGCCTGCGGCGGCGACGTGGCCGAGTGGGAGCGGGCCCGGCGGGCGGCCCGGCTGGAGGAGAGCGCACGGCCGCCCGAGGAGGGCGAGGACACGGCCGATCCGCCCTACCGGGGTCTCGCCCGCTTCGAAGTCGGCGACAGCGAACGGTTCTTCGGCCGCGAACGGCTCACCGACGAGCTGATGCGCCTCGTCCGGGAGCACCGGCACGTCATCGTCCTCGGCCCCTCGGGCAGCGGCAAGTCGTCGCTGCTGCGGGCCGGTCTCATCCCCCGGCTGCGCGGCGCCGAGGAGGAACCGCCGGCCGCGGTCCGGATCCTCACGCCCGGGTCCCGGCCCGTGCACGAGCACGGCGAGCTGTTCGTCCCGGCTCCGGGGCGCGGTGAGACCTGGGTGGTCGTGGACCAGTTCGAGGAGGCGTTCACCCTCTGCCGGGACCCGCGGGAGCGGGCCGCGTTCATCGATCTGCTGCTCTCCGGCGGCGACGCACGGCTGCGCGTGGTCCTCGGGGCGCGGGCCGACTTCTACTCCCGCTGTCTGGAGCACCCGGGCCTCGCCGCGGTCGTCCGCGAGGCGAGTCTGCCCATCGGTCCGATGACGCGGGCCGAACTGCGCGCGGCCATCGTGCGGCCCGCGGCCGCGGCGGGCCTCGTCGTCGAGCGGGCCCTCACCGCCCGGCTCGTCGAGGAGACCGCCGACGAGCCGGGCGGCCTGCCGCTCCTCTCCCACGTCCTGCTCGAGACCTGGCGGCGGCGCCGCGGCCGCACCCTGACACTGGACGCCCACCTCGCCGCGGGCGGGCTGCACGGCGCGATCGCCCAGACCGCCGAACGCGTCCACAGCGGGCTGACCCCCGACCGGGCCGAGCTGACCCGGCGCATCCTGCTGCGCCTCATCACCCCGGGCGAGGGCGCCCAGGACACCCGCCGCCCCGTCGACCGCGCCGAGTTCGAGCACGGGGACCCCGCCGACACGGACGCGGTGCTCGACCGTCTGGTCCGGGCGCGGCTGATCACGCTGGACGCCGGTTCCGTCGACCTGGCGCACGAGGCCCTGATCACCGCGTGGCCACGGCTGCGCGCCTGGATCGAGGCCGACCGCGAACGCCTGGTGGCGCACCGGCGTCTGACCGAGGCCGCCGCGCTCTGGGAGGAGTTGGAGCGGGACTCCGGCGCGGTGTACCGGGGCACACGGCTGAGCGCGGCCGAGGAACGGTTCTGCGTGCCGGGCGGCCAGGACGACTTCACGGCCGCGGAGCGGGAGTTCCTGGCCGCCGGGCTCGCGGCGCGGGACGCCGAGCGCCGTGCGGACGCCCGCCGGAACCGGTACGTCCGCTACTCCGCGATGGGCCTCGCCGTACTGCTGCTCCTGGTCACCGGCGTCAGTGTGCTCGCCGTCGACCAGCGCGAGGACGCCGAGCGCGCCCAGGAGCGGGCCACGTCCCGGCAGTTGGCCGCGCAGGCCGTCAGCCTGGCGCCGAGCCGTCCCGCCGTCGCGGGGCTCCTGGCCGTCGAGGCGTACCGCACGGCGCCGACGCCCGAGGCCCGCGGCGCCCTCCTCACGATGTCGACCTTCCGGTACCACCAGGGGGAGCTGACCGGCCACGACGACGCCGTGTCCGAGGTGGCGTTCGCTCCGGACGGCACCCTCGCCTCCGTCAGCCGCGACCGGCGGATCATCCTGTGGGACCCGCGGCGGCGCACCCGCGAGGCCGTCCTGACGGGACATCACGCCTGGCTGCGCGCCGTGGCGTTCAGCCCGGACGGCCGCGTCCTCGCCACCGGGGGCGACGACGGCCGGGTCCTGCTCTGGGACGCCACCTCCCACAAACGCCTCGCGACCGTCGGCGGCCACACCGGCCCGGTCAAGTCCCTCGCCTTCAGCCCCGACGGGCGCACCCTGGCCACGGCGGGCGTGGACGCCACCGTGGCCCTGTGGAACCTGGACAAAGGCCCGGCCCGGACCCGGCCCACCCAGGACCGCCCCGCCCAGGACCCCCCACTCCGCAGACGCGGCACGCTCCGGGGCCACGCGGGTAGCGTCAACACCGTCGTGTTCAGCCCCGACGGCCGCACCGTCGCCACCGCCGGGGAGGATCGCCGGGCGATGCTCTGGGACACGGCGAGCGCCGAGCGGCGTGCGGTTCTCTCCGGGCACGAGGACGTGGTCAAGGGCATCGGGTTCAGTCCGGACGGCCGTACGCTCGCCACGGGTTCCGGTGATCACACGGTGATGCTGTGGCATGTCGGCCGCGGTACCCGCGCGGCCACCCTCTCCGGCCACTCCGGTGCCGTGCGGGCGCTCGCGTTCAGCCCCGACGGCCGTACCCTCGCGACCGCGGGGCTCGACCGCACCGTGGTGCTGTGGGACCCGGCGCGCCGCACCCGCACGGCCACGCTGACCGGCCACGGCACGAACGTGTACAGCCTGGCGTTCGCACCCGGGCCCCGGCCGTTGCTCGCGTCGAGCGGCGAGAACGGGGCCATCACGCTGTGGGACCCGTCGAGGACGGCCCTGTCCGGCCACCGCGACCGGGTCAACAAGGCCGCGTTCAGCCCCGACGGCCGG
Source organism: Streptomyces sp. NPDC127108 (assembly GCF_042677545.1). Taxonomy (NCBI): domain Bacteria; kingdom Bacillati; phylum Actinomycetota; class Actinomycetes; order Kitasatosporales; family Streptomycetaceae; genus Streptomyces; species Streptomyces sp. NPDC127108. The sequence goes on from NZ_JBHXTE010000016.1 coordinate 185,368, forward strand.
ACCCTGGCCACGGCGAGCGACGACGGCACCGCGGTGCTGTGGGACCTGCGCCGCGGGACCCGTCGCGCGACGCTCGACGGGCGTACCGGGCCGGTCACTTCGGTGGCCTTCAGCCCGGACGGCCGCACCGTCGCCACCGCCACGGGCACCGACGTGCACCCGCCGCGCGCCAAGGACTACACCCTCACCCTCTGGCGCACGGCCGCCCCCGCCGAGCCGCTGGCCCGCCTCACCGGGCACAGCGACCGTGTCCTCGACGTCGTCTTCAGCCCCGACGGCCGCACGCTGGCGACGGCGGGCGCCGACGACACCGTGATGCTGTGGGACCTCGCGCGCCGCACCCGCCTGGCCGTCCTGCCCCAGGGCGCCCGCAAGGGCCGGTCCCCCGCGAACGACCCGCTCGGCGCGGAGGCCAAGTGGGGTGTCTACGCGGTCGCGTTCAGCCCGGACGGCCGGACCCTCGCGTCGGCCGGGCACGACGGCAGGGCCCTGCTCTGGGACGTGTCGACGCGCACCCGCCGTCTCACCCTGGCCCGGCACACCGGTTCGCTGCGGGCGCTCGCGTTCAGCCCCGACGGCCGCACCCTCGCCACCGCCGCGCTCGACCACAAGGTCATCCTGTGGGACACCGAGAACGGCTCCCGGCGAGCCGCCTTCACCGGCGACTCCTCGGGTCTCGCCGTGGCGTTCAGCCCCGACGGCCGCAGGCTGGCCGCGGCCAACGCCGACACCGCCGTCGTCCTGTGGGACCTGCCCGCGCGCCGCCAGCTGGCCACCCTCACCGGCCACGCGCGGCAGGTGCGCAGCCTCGACTTCAGCCCCGACGGCAGCAGGCTCGCCTCCGCGGCCGTCGACGGCAGGGCGGTGCTGTGGAACACCGACGCCGAGCGCACCGCGGCCCAGCTGTGCGCGACGCGCCCGCGCGACCTCACCGAGCCGGAGCGCAACAGGTTCGCCGCGCAGGCCCGCGACCTCCACGCCTGCGACTAGGGCCTGTCCGGCGGATCTTCGCGGAACAGCCCGCGGCGTCTGGTGCGTGCTCTCGGCGTGCGCCCGGATCGCCCTCGTACTGGACGTACTT